>JANLGB010000178.1 GCA_024653405.1 Candidatus Saccharicenans sp. | reverse complement strand
GGTTTCACCCTTCCTGGCCTTCCTGATTTTAATCCTGGGGCCCCTCAGCTTCTTGAGGTCAAAGGTGTGGATGGGCTGCCCCAATGAAAAGCAGACATAATTGCTGACGTCAACCACGTTATTGATCGGCCGGAGGCCGACGGCTTCCAGTCGTTTCCTTAGCCAGTCGGGGGAGGCGCCGACCTTGACCCCGCTCACCACCAGGCCGCAATACCGCGGACACAGCTGGGGGTCCAGGATGTTGATGTCCACCAGCTCGGTGGTGGGCTGAGGCAGCTCCCGCAGCGGCCAGTGGCGGCTTTTCAGGCTCAGTCCGAGCAGGGTGGCAATTTCTCGGGCTACTCCCAGGTGACCTAGGGTATCAGGACGGTTGGCATAAGTTTCTATCTCATAGACGGTGTCGTCTTCAAACCGGCTGATGTTCTCTACCATCAACCCGATCTGGTTGAAAGAAGAAGCCAGTTCCTCGGGGCTGAGGTCGAGATTAACGTACTCTTTTAACCAGGCATAGGATATTTTCATCTTCGGTTAAACTGCCTTAAAAATCTTAAGTCGTTCTCGTAAAAGTACCTGATTTCCGGGATCTGGAAAGCGAACATGGCCGTCCGGTCAATCCCCAGGCCAAAGGCCCAGCCGGAGAATATTTCCGGGTCGATATTGACATTTTTGAAAACCTGCGGGTCGACCAGGCCAGCTCCCAGGATTTCTTTCCAGCCGCTGCCACCGCATACCCGGCACCCCGGGTCCCGGCCGCTGCAGACGATGCACTCTATGTCCACCTCGGCCGAGGGTTCGGTAAAGGGGAAAAAACTCGGCCTGAACCGCAGCTTGATCTTTTCTCCGAACAGAGCCTTGATGAAATATTCCAGGGTTCCCTTCAGGTGAGCAAAGGTTATTCCCCTGTCCACCACCAGCCCCTCCACCTGGTAGAACATTGGCAGGTGGGTGGGGTCGGGCGTTTCGCGGCGAAAGACCTTGCCCGGAATTATTATCCTGATGGGCGGCTTCTTTTTTTCCATCACTCTTATCTGGACCGGCGAGGTGTGAGTCCGCAGCAGCAACTTGTCATTAATATACAGGGTATCCCAGCTATCCCGGGCCGGGTGATGGGGTGGGAAGTTCAGCGCTTCAAAATTGTAATAATCAGTTTCTATCTCCGGGCCCTCTTCCACCGAAAAACCCATGGAGATAAAAATCTTTTCTATTTCCCTCTGGAAGAGGGTAATCGGATGGGGGGAACCCCAGTACGGCTGTTGGCCGGGAAGGGTCGGGTCTTCAATCAACCTGACCCGGGCTGGAGCCTGGAACTTCTGTTCCAGTTCGGCCAGCCGGGTCTGGATTTCTGATTTCAGCTCGTTGAGTATCCGCCCGGCATTCTTTTTTTCTTCCGGGCCCAGGTGCTTGAACTCTTCGAACAACAGGGTCAGGTGACCTTTCTTTCTGCCCAGGAAGAGCTGGCGCAGTTCTTCCACTTCCCGCGCTTCTTTTACCCTGGAAACCAGGTCGGTAAAGAGCTGGCGATAGTGATTTATCTTTTCCTGCAGGGTGCTCATGGCCCTGATCAGACCTGGGCTTGTTTGACCTTGTCCGCCAGAAAAGCGAAGGTCTGTGGCGCGGATACGGCTATCTCCGCCAGAATCTTCCGGTCGAGGTCAATGTTTAGAGCTTTCAAGCCCTTGATGAAGCGACTGTAGGCCAGGCCGTTGGCTTCAGCCGCGGCCTTGATCCTGATAATCCACAGCTGGCGGAAATCCCTCTTTTTGGCCCGGCGGTCGCGATAGGCATACTGCAGGCCCTTTTCCACCGTTTCCTTGGCCGTGCGGTAATTGCTCTTCTTGGTTCCCCAGTAACCCTTGGCTAATTTTAATATCTTTTTCCTTCGGGCTCTCTTCTTAGCACTTCTTTTTACTCTTGGCATCTCCAGTCTCCTTTCTAGAAAGTAGGGTCAACAGTCAGCCGGGAGCGTCTGCCTAAAAATCATAGGGCAGCATTTTCTTGACGGTCTTGCGGTCGGCCGGGCTCAGTTCGGCCGGCTTGCCCAGTTGCCTGATTCTCTTGGAAGCTTTTTTAGTCAGAATGTGGCTTTTGTTGGCTTTTTTGTGCAGCACCTTCTTGCTGGCTGTTATCTTGAACCTCTTTCTGGCTGCTTTGTTGGTTTTTAGTTTTGGCATCTTTACCTCCTGTTTTGGTCGGCACTATCAACACCGTGCTGGACCAGTCGTGAGTTTTAATCTCTCCGTCCTGGCGGGCGATATCAGCCACATCGGCCAGAACCCTGTCCATTATCTGCCGGGCCATCTCGGGATGGGCTCGTTCTCTACCCCTGATCATGATGGTTATCTTAACCTTATTTCCCTCCTCTATGAATCGCCGCACGTGTTTAAGCTTGAAGTTGTAATCGTGGATGCTGATCTTCGGCCGGAACTTGATTTCCTTGATTTGGACCTGCTTTTGATGCTTCTTGGCTTCGTGTTCTTTCTTGTGCAGCTCATAGAGGAATTTGCCGTAATCCATGATCCGGCAAACCGGCGGGTTAGCCTGGGGAGCTATTTCCACCAGGTCCAGCCCCTTGTCCCTAGCCAGGGCCAGGGCCTGGGGAACGGTCATTATTCCCAGCTGGTTCTTGTCCTCATCAATCACCCTGATCTCCGGAGCTCTGATCATCTCATTAATCCGGTGTGGTTTTTCCTTGGCTCTTGCCGGACGGTAAGGTTCTCGATGATAAATAGTTGGCCTCCTTTATATGTTAATTTCCAAAGATTTGCTAGTCACCAGTTCTTTTAGCCGGGCGAGCAGGCTGTCGACTGCGAACAGGCCGCGGTCTCCCTGGCCGTGAATCCGGAGCGACAGGTTACGATGGCTGACTTCTTTGTCCCCGACAATGGCCATCAATGGCACCTTCTGCAACTCAGCCTGCCGGATTTTCTTGTTGACCTTTTCCCTGGAGTCATCAACCTGGACCCGGAAACCCTCGGCCCGGAATATTTCCTGAAGCTCCCGGGCATAGGCTTCATGCCGGTCAGCGATGGGCAGAATGACCATCTGAACCGGGGCCAGCCACAGGGGAAAGCTGCCCTTGTAATGCTCGATTAACACTCCGAAGAACCTTTCCATGGAACCCAGCAGCGCCCGGTGAATCAGGAACGGCCGGTGGAAATTGCCGTCTTCTCCCACGTAGCTGAGGTCGAAGCGTTCGGCCAGGTTAAAATCCAGCTGGACGGTGGTACATTGCCAGAGGCGGCCGATAGCGTCCTTTATCTTGATATCAATCTTGGGGCCGTAAAAAACCCCCTCGCCTTCGTCAACCTGATAGGGTAGCCCGGAATGTTTCAGGGCTTCTTCCAGGGCCTTTTCAGCCTTATTCCAGTCTTCTAGCCGCCCTACGTATTTCTCCGGTCGGGTGGCCAGGTAAATCCCGTAATCCCTGAAGCCAAAAGCGCTTAAGAGCTTAATGGCCAGCCGGATGACTCTCTTGATTTCCTCTTCCAGCTGGTCGCCGCGGCAGAAAATGTGGGCATCATCCTGGGTGAAGCCGCGCACCCGGCACAGCCCGTGCAGGACCCCGCTTCTTTCATAGCGGTAGACGGTGCCCAGCTCGGCCCAGCGCAGCGGCAGTTCCCGGTAGGAGCGCTGCCTGGATTTATAGGCGATGATGTGGAAAGGGCAGTTCATCGGCTTCAGCTGGTACTTGAAACCTTCAAATTCCAGCGGCGGGAACATGGCCTCGTAAAACTCGGTGTGTCCGCTCCTTTTCCAGAGGTCCAGCTTGGCGATGTGGGGCGAATAGATAAAGTCGTAGCCGTCCTTAAGGTGCTCGTCCTTCCAGAAAGCTTCAATCAGGTGGCGGATGATGGCCCCCCTGGGATGCCAGATAACCAGGCCGCCGCCCAGGTCCTCGCTGGTGCCATAAAGGTCCAGTTCCTGGCCCAGATGACGGTGGTCGCGTTTCTTAGCTTCTTCCAGGAAATTGAGGTAATCTTCCAGTTCTTTCTGGGTGAAGAAAGCGGTGCCATAGATTCTTTGCATCTGGGGGCCGCGTTCGTCGCCCTTCCAGTAAGCTCCGGAGACTGATAACAACTTGAAATGCTGGATGTAGCCGGTAGCCGGCAGATGGGGCCCGAGGCAGAAATCTATAAAGTCTCCTTGTCGGTAACAGGAAACCTGCTCGCCCCCCTTTTCTTGAATCAGTTCGACTTTCAGCGTCTGGCCGCGCTCCTGGAAGGTTTTGATGGCCTCGGCCTTGCTCAGGACCAGGCGCTGGATAGGCTGATTCAGGTGGACGATTTCCCTCATCCGTTTTTCGATGGCTTCCAGGTCTTCCGGGGTAAAGGGGGTGTCACGCAGAAAGTCGTAGTAAAAACCGTTTTCTATGGCTGGCCCGACTCCTACCTGAATGCCCGGGAACAAGTCAGTGACGGCATGGGCCAGGAGATGGGCGGCGCTGTGCCGGAGAACTTCCAGAGCTTCAGGGTCGCCATAAAAGACGGGGGAAATTTCCCTTTCCCGGTCGGCCGGGTAGCTCAGGTCCAGGAGCAGTCCGTCCGAGCGGAAGAGAATGGGTTTTTCGGACAGGGGTATTTCCGACAGCAGGTCGGACAGAGGAGCCCCTCTTTTTATAAAAAAAACAGACTCCTCAACCTTGATTCTGATCAGGTCATCCATTGGTTCAATTCAACTTTTTACTTTAGCTCTATCTTATCATAACCGGGCTAACTTTTATCTGCAGGAGATAAAAATTAGAAAAGGTGGTAGGCGCGGAGGGGATTGAACC
>JANLGB010000177.1:3464-4772 GCA_024653405.1 Candidatus Saccharicenans sp. | reverse complement strand
TTCTCGAGGATGAATATATTAAATGCCTTTTAAAGCCGTGATCTTAATTGATCTAGCCTATAAAAGAGTCATAAGCCCCCTGCCGTCCCTTCTAAAAAATATCGTTTATGGAAAGAAAAATAAATATGAAAGTTTCTTATGCTTATATATCTCGGTCGATCCGCATGATAATTTTGCCTCGTATAATCAATTTATTTATTTAGAAAGTATAAAAAAGCTTTAAGAATAAAGAAAATTGAGCGCAGGTTGATAAAGTTCATGATCGATTTCTTTGTTAGAGAAATTGCCCGCGGGTTGTAAATATATCTTCTGGAAGGGCACCCACTTCAGGGACATGGAAAAGAAATTAGCCCGCTTTACCAAATAAAGGGTGGTTTTTTAGCCGGGCCATTGCCGTTGGTACAATGGGCTTAATTATATTGGCAATCGCCAGCAAGAGGCCGTAATCATGCCGCTTCCTTAATCTGGTCTGGAAAATAATTTCCCCCCGCCAGGGAGAAAAGAAACGGCTGGATGGAAGGTTGCGATTGCTGCTGTTCAGGCCTTCTTCGGGCCTGCCGTTAGGGCAATTATTAGAAAATCGCAGCCTCGCCAACTTGCTTTAATTTGGGCCAGAATAATTCAGGTTTGCGGTTACCTGCTGCTGCTAATGCTGATTTCTTTGATGGCCTTGATGGAACGGTCGGAGAAGAAATCCATCGCAGCAAAGATGGCAAACCGGCCGCCATCTTCATTTCTCTTATCGTAGAGAAGGACTTCCTGGAAATCGTTTCTGTTGAACAGCTCAGATATGGAATAAACTGCTCTGTAACCGTCTGCTCCGACGACAATCATGAACCCTGCTTTTAGGGATTCCTGGTCCGGCAGGAAATTCTTGCCGAGCGTTTGTCTCAAGGAGACTCCCGAGATATATTTAAGGCCATGGAAACCTTTGCCCCTACCAAAAAAGACCGTTGGAAGAACAAGTATGGGCAGGTTTTCAGGCAGAGATCCGATCTTGGCTAATTCCTGCCCGGCCCTGGTCAGCTTAATATTTTCTGAGTACAGGCGAGATTTTCGCTTCAAGACCAGTTCGGATAGTGAGCAGGAACGAACGTTTATACGCACCGGACTCTGGAGATTCCTTTCTGCATAGAGGTCGCTGGCGGCTACCACTCTGCTTTCGTCAGGCAAGGGCCAGGTCTCCTCGGTGGTTGCAGGAATGATGGGTGCAACCCGGGCCGCAATAATGATCCGGTGCAAGATATTGGGATAAAAAATTTCTCCATAGCTGAAGATTACTTTTTCTCCTTTCTTGTTTTCTATAAT
>JANLGB010000177.1:1953-3454 GCA_024653405.1 Candidatus Saccharicenans sp. | reverse complement strand
TCCTTAAGGATGTCGAATAGAGAATATCCCTGATAGACATAGGCCCCAATGAAGGTAGTCTTATTATTGTCTAACCTAGCCTCGCGCACCTGGACCTGGTGAAGAGGCAACTGGCTTATATCGGCCAACCCCGGTTTGGACACTTCTCCGGTTATTTCGATGGGGTTAACGGGAAGGGCTTTGAAAGGAACGTTATCGAAAAAATCATTGTTTTCAGGGGCTCTGGCTTTTTGAGCGAATGGACAGGGAGTCAAAAATAAGACAGAAAGGATGACTGTAAACCAGATTGACCTTAAACTTGAATTGCATTTCATGTTATTTCTCTCTTACTGGCGAGTTGCCTTTAAATCAGAGTCCAGCCTGAAAGCCAAAGCCTATTTCAATCCGCCGGCAGGAAATTGGATAGCCTGGTTCGGTGAAATAAGCTTTGTTGAAAAGATTTTCCACTTTTATGAAGATTGAACCAGCCCTGAAGAATTTTTCCACAGATAGATTGGCAGTGACATAGGCCGGAACAGTTACCGTTTCATCGCTAATGACAGTCTCAGCCTTAGAGGCAGCAATTAGCCAGATGGCCAGGGCATAATTATCAGACCTGAGGTAGTTTAGAAGAAGGCTGAGCTGGGAAGCGGGAATCAGGTCTAACTTTCTATTGTCAGTCAGATTCCTGGCATCGAGATAAGCGTATTGAAGATGAATATTAAAATGGCCGATTGATTTACCGGTCTCAACTTCAAGTCCATGTATCCTGGCCTTGCCAATATTGACGTAAAGTTTGGTGCCGTCAGGCTGGGGGATGACGCTGATAAAATCGCGGTAGCTTGAGGTGAACAGGGCCAGGCTGGAGTCAACCCAGCCATGATAGGCGGTTCCAAACTCAAAGGTCTGACCAACTTCATCTTTGAGGTTGGGGTTGCCGCTGGTTGAACTATAAAGGGAGCGCATCGACGGAAAGCGCGATTTTTGAGAATAAGACAGATGGAACTCAAGAGGGATCTGTGGCCTGAATTCTAAGCCGATTATCGGATTCAGCGAGGTTCTATGACCCCCTTCCTGTTTCTTTAGGTAATCAAGACTTAGGCCTGCGATAAGAAGCCAGCTGGAGGTCAGTTTCCATTCGTCTTCCAGACCAATGGAATAAGTATTGTGTTCATAGTTTTCCCAGGGTGAAGTGTCAGAAGCCTGTTGCTTGACCTTGTCCAAACGACCGTTTAGGCTGAAACGTAGCTCATGGTTGGCCCGGGCATTAAAGGTTCCAAGGATGAAGGCACCCGCTGAGTCGTTTTTATATAAGGATTCCCAGTTTAGCGTGCTATAGGTAGCATCGGTGTAGGCATCGAGGACATTATAGTAATTGACGTAGTATGTCCTGATTTTAAGGGTCCCGCTCTTGAATAGAGGGAAGGTGCCACCCAGGCCCAGCATAAACCTTTTCCAATCCTTAAATCTCCAGTATCGAGGTGAATAATAGGCAGTGGCTGCCGGCACACCATAAGCGGAG
>JANLGB010000177.1:0-1943 GCA_024653405.1 Candidatus Saccharicenans sp. | reverse complement strand
ATAAAAAGAAGCCTGCAGAAGGAGTTCGCTCCTTTGCCCGGGGAAGAAGTAAATTTTCCCGCTGAAATAATTATTCCGGTAATCAGTATTTGGAAAAAGCTGAGTTGTTCCAGAATCTTTGATCTTATAGCCTTCAGTTTCCTCTTGGGAAGCTGCCAGCTTGAGGCTGAAGTGCTGGCTCACGTATGTTCCGATGCCTGAAAAGCTGAAGCTTGAGGTGGGACCCAGTCTGGTGTGCAGTTCAAGATTGTTTTCCTGCGGCCTTCGGGTCAGAACCTCCACAATTCCCCCCATGGTGTTCGCCCCGTACAAGACCGAGGAAGGACCTTTGGTTACCCGGGAATATTCCACGTCAAGGCTGGGGATGGTTTTTAAGTCGTACAGATTAAAATAAGGTTCATAGATAGGGATGCCATCCAGCAACATAGTGGATTTATCATTGTCCAGTCCCCTTATTTTCACATGGGATTCGGCCTTGGAACCGGTGGTAACATAGGTTGCGGGCGCGAAGGAGAGCACCTCGGCGATATTCTTCGATTTGAAAAGATTAAGGACTTCTGGTGAAATTACGAAAACTTAGGCCAAGGGTTTTTGTTCAGGGGAAGGAGCGGTCACCATAATTTCTTCAGTTCCGGCTCTGACCAGCTTTTCCTGTTCTTTTTTCTGGTCTTCTTTCTTACTGGTAGCTTGTCCCTGGGTACCGGCAGTAATGGCCGACAAGATGTCATTGAAAAAAAGAAAAACAAGAAGATGAAAACAAGATAGGTTGGAAAGCAGGGTTTCAGATTAGAATGGCAGGGCATATCACTTCTCCTTTCCTAAATGGGAGGCAAAGCCGTTTCCAGCTTTACCCTATCGGCCCAGTGGCCTGGCTGAAAGGCTGTAGCCATCAGGGCTCGGAGTCATGCGAATTATATTCGGTCCTCACCAAAAAATCAATAAAACAAATTAGCCGCCCTGATTACCATGCTGGTTTCTCTCCTGTATCGGGTTCAGGAGGGTTTAATTTCAGTATCGGAACAATCCGGAGGCACTCGTTAGTTAGTCGGCCATTCTGACAGGAAGAACCTACGCCGGTAAGAGTTTAAAAGATCTGGCCTCCTAATAGCTCATGTGTATTAAAACTGCTCAAAGTACCGTTTGTTCCTGAAAATCCCGGTCTGAACTTAAGCCGGGGAAATTCGACCTCGGAGTTTCTCTGCCGGCACTGTCAATTGAGTATTGTTTGCCAAAAAATTATCATAATAGGTGAGGCTTAACTCTGTGTGGAGGGGAACATGAAGAAACTAATCAACCATGCTGAAAAAAGAAGGTCAGGTATCATTACCTATGCTTTTTTGTTTATTATTCTTATTATCGGCCCTGGTCGTATGGCAACCGGTTTGGATAGCCCAGAGAGTCTTGCCCTTGACAGCGGAAATATTCAAGAGAGGCTCGGACTCTCATCTTCCGATGATGAACTCTTCAGGTTTGGAAGGCCGGGGATATACCGCGGTGAACAGCTCAGGGAGATAGCTTTTCCGCTCGGGGGGATAGGCACCGGCACAGTTTCTCTCGGCGGGCGCGGTAATCTTCGCGACTGGGAAATCTTTAACCGCCCGGGCAAAGGCATAAATTTTCCCTTTACCTTCTTTGCCATTTTTGTGGAAAGTGATGGCAAGAAATTCAGCCGGGTGCTGGAAGGACAGCTCGCCCCTCCTTATACCACAGGCTTTGGCTATCGCCGAGAGGAAGTGCCGGGGCTGCCTCGCTTCAGGAACGCTCTCTTCCGCGGCGAGTATCCAATGGCTGAAGTCGAACTCAGCGATCCTGATTTGCCCGTAACCGTGACAGTTGAAGCCTTTAATCCCTTTATCCCCGGCGATGCCGAGAATTCCGGGTTACCGGTGGCCAGCGTTATCTTAATTTCTTGATCCGTGAGATTTTTAACGCGGTACTTGAGC
>JANLGB010000176.1 GCA_024653405.1 Candidatus Saccharicenans sp. | reverse complement strand
CTCCCCCTGTCCGAAGCGGTCCTGATGTGGGGAGCCGCCCCGGTCCTGGGCGTGCCTCTGGTGCTTCTTTTTAACACCCGGGGACTCAACCCGGTGGTGGCCCTGGCCGGAATGAGCCTGATCTGGCCCTTGGGTGATGCCCTGCCGCCCACGGCCATTATCGGCCGCCTGACCATGGATACGGTTGGGGTTAAAGAGCGCTATGCAAGTTTTCTTAAAATGTGCCTGGTCCCGGCCATAATCATCGCCCTGCTGGGTAGCCTGATGATCATTTTCAGCCAGAAACTTTCATTCCTGACAATTTTTTAGGAGGCTGGATGGCCACTTTAATAACTTTTCTTTATTATTTGCTGGTGGCCTTTTTTGCCGTCGGCTTTATCTGGAATTTCCGGAAGTCCAGGAACTGGCAGGATGAAGCCCTGTACCTGATAGTTCTTCTGCCTTTTCTCCTGCGGCTTTTCCGGCTGAAATGAGGTCAAAATGCCAGACCCGGTTGGACTGAGAAAATCTATCCTGGTGGCCGCCTTCCTCCTGCTCTTTATCTTTTCCGGCCTGAGTTTTTATCGCAGCCGTCATTTGAAAGAACCACTGGTGGCCGGGGAAGGAGTGCTGGAAGTCAAAAAATTAAGCCACTATTTTCCTGGCCTGAAAGGTAGCATTAACGATGCCAATGTTTATGTGCTGGGCCACAGAGCTAAAGGCTCCACCGGAGGGGCAGCTCTCATCCTGGGCGGTTCACACCCGGAGGAGCCGGCTGGGCGTCTGGCCGCCTGGCTGATCGTGGAAAACGCCCTGGTTGAAGATGGCCGGATTTTCGTTATTCCCACGGCCAATCCCAGCGCTTCCACCGCCACCCGGCTGGGTGGGGCTTACCCGCCAGATTACACGATTGACACGCCCTGGGGTCGGCAGACCTTCAGGCAGGGAGACCGCTGGTCCAACCCGCTAGACCAGTGGCCCGACCCAGAAGTTTACATCCACTACCCCTCCAGGCAGCAGCTGGCCTACATGGATATCAGAAATCAGAACCGGACCTGGCCCGGGCGGCCGAACGGCACCCTGACCGAAAAAACCTGCTATGCCATGACCAGGTTGATTCTCAGCGAAAAAATTGACCTGGTGATAGACCTGCACGAAGCCGAGCTGCAGTACCCGGTCATCAGTACCATCGTGGCCCACCAGAAGGGCGAGGACCTGGCGGCCATGGCCTCAATGATGATCAGCGGCGAAGAGGGATTCAACATCGGGGTGGAGTATTCCCCGGTGGCCCTGCGCGGGCTGTCGCATCGGGAAATAGGCGACCACACCCCGGCCATTCCCCTGCTCCTGGAAACACCCGAGCCTTTCCTGGATGCCACCAGGGGCAAGACCGACCGCGAATTGCTGCTGACCGGCCGGGATGAATTCGTGATGAAAGCCGGGCGACACGGTTTGCTTTTTGAAAAGCTGGACGAGAAGGGCTGGCCGATAGACGTCAGGGTTGGCCGTCACCTGTCCTCCATCATCCAGATTTTCCGGGTCTGGAGCGAACTTAACCCCGACCGGGCCATCGTCATGGAAAATGTGCCACGCTATTCAGAGGTTATCGCCAGGGGCACGGGTTATTACCTTAAGAACCCGGCGGAGAGCCCGACCGGCCGGCTTTTCTTTGAATGAAAAGTTCAAGGCCCAGCCACACCAGGCAGACCAGAACATAAGCAGCTAAAAGTATCGCCAGTTCCCTCTTCTCCAGGACTCTATGCCGGCTGAAGCTGGTGGCCCCGGGCGGCGGCAGAGGTCTTGGGTCCCATGGCAGGTCATAAATCTCGGCCAGCCGGCGGATGTTCAACAAGTGTATCACCGGAATTTCCTTCCGAGCCATTTCCTGGATCAGCCCTCGCCTGGAAGCCGGTGGAATCTTCCTAACTCGCGTCAGTCCGGGCCGAAGCTTCAGGATGGAGGAATCCTGGCCGAGGTTAACGGCACTCCCCCCGATATTTATAAAAGCCTTGAGCCGCCCGCCTCCGGCAGCCTGCTCCAACAGGCGGAGATGTTCCCTGACCCTGTCTTCGAGGCGGCCCGGGGGCAGGAATTCCAGGCCCAGCCGGTTAGCCAGGGCTTTCAGCCTGGCCCTAAGTTCTCCCGGATATTCCTGGCCGGAATCGTCTTCCCCTCCCCAGGCCGCGGCCAAGAGACGATGCTGGTTAAAGCCGTGCTGGCGCAGACATTCTTCCATGTCCAACCAGGAAAATTCCGGTTCATTGGCTCCCCACTGCGAAGCCCCGACCGAAACGATGGCCAGGAGTTCCAGTCGCAGGGCTCTGGCAGCACAATAGCTGGCCAGGATCAAGGCCGGGAAGGAACCGGAAGCTCCGACAGCTATTCTGTCCCCGGGTTTGACTCCGGCCCGTCGTAGAAGATACACCAGAAGAGCAGCCAGGTTCGGGTTAGTGGTTGTCCTTTTGGCCGACAAATTGCCCAGAGTGGTGGTCAGGGGACTGCTTTCCAGGCCTACCAGACCGGTCCGGTTAATATCAAATTGGTTGCTGTCAACGGATAAACCGCGGGCTTCCCGGCAACCTCCAAGGAATTTCTCGGCTTCCAGCATCAGCCTGGCTGCTTCCAGCTCCACCGGGTCGGTCCTTAAACTGCCGGTTTTGACTCGGTCCAGGTGCAGGTAAAGCCACAGAAAAAACAAGCTGATAACAGCCAGTCCCAGCAGGGGCCGCAATCGATGATAGTTTTTCATCAGAAAAAAAGCCTGACCAGGAAAAAGGTCATGACCGATACCAGGATCAGAGCGGCCAGGGTAGGCAGGGTCTTCTGACGCTCGAGGTTAGAAGCCAAGAGCCCGGGCACCACCCAACCTATAACCCTGAGCGAAAGAGGTTCCGAAAAAAAACGGGGCAGTATTAGCGCCCAGGCCTGGGCCAGGACCACGCCGGTCAGAATCATGAAGACAAACCGTCGCCGGCCGAAAAGAATCAAAAAGCTTCCGGCCAGGCGATAAAGCCCCAGGGTCACCAGGGCCACCAGCAGAGTGGCCAGGGGCCGCCAGGGCTGGTCCAGGTAAATGGCGAAATATCCGGGCACGATTAACCCGCCCGGAGAAAAGCCAGCCAGCTCAGTAAAAATCAAGGCTAGCACCAGACCGAGAAAAAGGGAACTATATTCTGACAGCATCGGCCGTCCTTTCCAGGTAATCTATCAGCTGGCAGCCAAAGCCACCGATGTTTCCCAGACCGAAGACCAGGCAGTCGGAAACGGAAGCCGACCGGGTTTTCTGGCACTCTTTCACCAGCCTGATAATCTCCTCCAGGCTGGATTCCGGATGCCGGGCTGAAAGGAGATGAACCATCCTGTCCGAGGTTCCAAACGATCGTCTTATCTTAAAGCGCAAAGCCCTGGCTCCAGGGCCGGTCAGAACGAGCGATTCCAGGAAATTGGCCTTCCCGCTTTTCAGGAAATCGGCCCATTGGGCAGTCCGGTCACCGCGGTCGGCCCGCAAGCTCAACAAGCCAATTTTTGGATTGTCCTGCCAGCCCATTCTGTGGGTGACAAATTCCAGGGCCAGCAGGCTCGATTCCGGGTCGTTGGCCGCAAACAGACTAACGAAATAGAAAAACCTGTTTCTACCATATCTAATCTTCCAGGCCCGGGTCCGGCCGTAATCAGGCTTGAGGTCGGACCAGGTTGACCCGGCCCGGGACGAGGCTATCCCCAGGTGTTCCAGGACGGCCAGAGCCAGGCGCAGGTTGGGTTCAAATTCAGGATAAGGCAGAATTTCCGTCAGACGAGCCGCCTCGGGACTGCTACCAACCGCCCTCAGCTCAAACCCTTGTTTATTAGCCAGGACTTCCATCCAGGGTCGCCATTCTTCTTCGGGCAAGAACACCAGGGTCCCGGCCGGAACCGCCGTCATCATTTTCCTGGCCACTTCTTCCTTGTCCTGGCCCAGAAACTCGGTGTGGTCGACCCGGAAATTGCTCAAAACCAGGATATCGGGCTGCAGCAGATACCGGCCTTCGGCCTTCAGGCATTCGGGCTGGATGCTCATCATTTCACTCACCAGAAAATCAGCCCGTTCGGCTACGGCTCTCGCCGCCAGATTTTTCTGTTCCAGGATGGTGGCCGGACCCCTTCTCCGGATCTCCTCTTCCCGACCGTCAGGATAGATTACAACCGGCTTGGAGCCGGTGGTCTTGGCCACTACCTTGTAACCTCCAGCCCTCAGGCCACAGGCGATCAGGCGGGTGATGCTGGACTTGCCCCGGATGCCGCTGACGGCAATTCTGGATGGTATTTTTTTTATCCGGCACCGGCAACCATAACTTTCCACACCTAAATAAATGAGAAAAATAAACCAGGACAACAGGGGAATTAAATCCAGCGGTTGAAACATCAGCTCATCTCATTCCTGAATCTGATCTCAGCATTAAGGTCGATTATCAGAATTTCCTCTTGGCCAGAAGAACCTCTATTTCCTCAATTTCCTTGGGCACAGCCGAAGTCAGGACCTCGCAACCATCCCTGGTAATCAGCACCGTGTCTTCAATTCTGATCCCTAGGTTTTTCTCGGGGTAATAGAGCGCTGGCTCAATGGCCATGACCATGCCTTCCTTGAGCACCAGGTCACCGCTCTGAACGTCATGGACAGACAGACCGACCAGGTGTCCCAGGCCACCCCGCAGACCCAGGGGGTCGATTCCTTTTTCTTTCATCTTGCGAGCCACGTACTCCTGAACATCGCGGCTGGTGACGCCGGGCCGGAAGGCTTCAAGGCAGGCTTTCTGCACTTCCAGCACCACCCGGTAGATTTTTTTCTGTTC
>JANLGB010000175.1 GCA_024653405.1 Candidatus Saccharicenans sp. | reverse complement strand
CCTGCCGCCTGTCCAAGGCCGAAGTCAAGAAATTCAAGCATAATGACATGTCCGACCTGGAAAGAGTCCTGTCCGAGATCCCGGGGAACAAGGGCAAACTTATCGTGGTCGATGGTGTTTTCAGCATGGAGGGCGATATTGCCGACCTGCCGGGCATTGTCCCGCTGGCCAAGAAATACAAGGCCAGGATATTGGTTGATGATGCCCACGGACTGGGAGTCCTGGGAAAGCATGGCCGGGGCACGGCCGAGCATTTCGGGCTGGAGGACGAGGTGGACCTGATCATGGGCACCTTCAGCAAATCCTTCGTCTCCATCGGCGGCTTCGTGGCCGGGGCCAAGAAAGTGGTCAGCTACATCAAGCACCATGCCCGGTCGCTGATTTTCAGTGCGGCCGCCACCCCGGCTTCGGTGGCGGCGGTTCTGGCCGCTCTAGAAGTGATTGAAACCGAACCGCAGAGAAGGGAAAGGTTGTGGCAGGTGACCAAATACATGAGAGAAAGTTTCCAGAAACTGGGCTTCAATACCGGTCCCAGCCAGACTCCCATCATTCCCATCCTGATTGGGGATGATGACAAGTGCTTTGCCTTGTGGAAAAGCCTGAGGGATGAAGGAATTTTTACCACCCCGGTCATCCATCCGGCAGTTCCCCACGGCCAGGCTCTGATCAGAACCAGCTACTCGGCCAATCACACCGATGAAGAGTTGAGTCTGATACTGGCGGCTTTTGAGAAATGCGGCCGGGCCCTCGGAATAATCCACTGAGTCCCGGACGGAAACGAGGCTTCAAGTATGTCTTCTTGCCTGCCGGATAGAATTAAAAGATTTTCTGCCTGCATCCTGTTTATAATTCTGCTGATTATGGCCGCGGTCGGGCCGGTTCTGGCCGCTTCCCGGATTATGCCCCTATCCCAGGTCAAACCGGGAATGAAAGGGACGGGCCGCAGCGTCTTCAGTGGAAGCCAGGTTGATAGTTTCGAGGTGGAAATCCTGGGCGTTATGGAAAAGGTGCAGCCCGGCCGGAGCTGGATCCTGGCCCGGTTGAAAGGCCTGGGGCTGGAAAACACCGGCGTGGTGGCCGGGATGAGCGGCAGCCCGGTTTACATCGATGGCCAGCTTGTCGGGGCCGTGGCTTTCAGCTATGCCTTTGCCAAGGAAGCCATTGCCGGAATAACTCCTATTGAGGAGATGCTGGCTCTGACTCAAGCCGGACAGCCCCGAGGCCCGGCGAGCGGCCTGCCGGCCGGTTTCCAGCTGGAAAGTCTGACTCAGGAAGAGCTGGGGCGAGCTTATCTGGAAATGACTGCGGCCGCAGCCGGCAGCTTATCTACCGACCAGGCCTTTGTCCCGGCCAAAATTCCCCTTATTTTTTCCGGCTTTTCGGAGCAAGCTTTTCGCCAGTTTAAGCCCTTCTTCAGCCAGCATAATTTCCTGCCGGTCCTGGGCACCGGTCAGGCTGCTACCCAGTCGTTGAAACTGACCCCCCAGCCGGTCAACCTCAGCGAGGGCCAGGCGGTCGGAGTGCAGTTGTTGGCCGGCGACCTGGACTTGACGGCCGTGGGGACAGTGACCTATGTTGACGGCAATAAAATCCTGGCCTTCGGTCATCCTTTTTACAACCTCGGCCCGGTTGATTATGGCCTGACCTCGGCTGAAGTTCTGGCCGTCGTTCCCAGCCTGGAAAGCTCTTTCAAGCTGGCGGCCACCGGACAGCTCATTGGCCGTGTTCTTCAGGACCGGACGAGCGGGGTGCTGGCCGAGGTGGGTGCTTTTCCCCGCTACATTCCGCTGAACGTTGAAATCCAGGACAGCCCGGTCAGCCGAAAACAGTTCAAGCTGAAGCTGGTCAATGACCAGGTGCTGACTCCAGCCCTGGTTAACCTGGCAATTTACACCGTGCTTAACAATGAGGAGAGGTCCTACGGCAACCTGTCAGCGGATTTTGAAGCTGACCTCTTCCTGGAAGGGGGCCAGAGCCTGCACCTGGAAGACCTGTTCAGCGGCAACATGGACAGTGCCAGTACCAGCCTTTCCGGCCTGGTGGCAGCGGTGGTTTACATGCTCAAGAATAATGAATTCAAAGAGGTCGGCCTCAACCAGATAGAAGTCAAAATCAGGGTGGTGGAACAGTTGCGGACGGCCACCCTGGAGAAGGTGCTGCTGGATAAGTACGAAGTTCAGCCGGGTGAGGTGATCAAGGTCAAGACCTATTACCGGACTTATAGCAACGACCTCAAAACCGAAGAAGTGGAATTTCTGGCTCCCAGTCTGCCGCCCGGAACCGAATTCGAGCTGGTGGTAGCTGAAGCTGCTTACATCCAGCAGCTGGAAAGAAGCCTGTATCGAATCCAGGACTTTCGCCCGAGAAACCTGAACCAGCTTCTGCGGTTGCTGGGTAACCTGCGGAAAAATAACCGGATATATTACAAGGTTGTGGCACCCAGGCCGGGGTTGTTTCTCAAGGGTGAGGAACTGCCCAACCTGCCACCCAGTCTGAAAAACATGTTCCTGTCGCCCCGGGCCTCAACCACCAACCTGACCGAGATCAGTCGCTCCACCCTGACTGAATATCACCTGCCGGTGCCTTATGTTTTCCGGGGAGCCCTGACCATTCCCATCAAGATGAAAAAGTAAGCCAAGCGGATGACGGCGGCGGTTATTAATAAATTTAAAGGATGGGTCAACAGATGAGAAAAAGATCTTTTCTGGCCTTCCAGATACTGGCCATGTTGCTGGTTGTTTCCCAGCTCCAGGCCGTGGTTCCCAGGAGGTGGGAGCTGCGCTCGCGCGAGGATTTCCTGAGGGGGAAATTTTCGGGGGCTTCTCTGAACGCCGAAGGAGTTCTGTCGATCGGACCCAGGATGGAAAAGCTGGAACTTCCGGCTGAAGAATTCTACCTGTCGCTGGTCCAGGGCCCGGACGGAAGTTATTTTCTGGGAACGGGACATGGCGGCAAGATCTATCGCCTGGGAAAGGATAAGAAAGCCGAACTCTATTTCCAGACTGCAGAAATGGACGTCACCGCTCTGGCCGTCGATGCCAGGGGGGTTCTGTACGCCGGGACTTCACCCAACGGCAAGGTTTATAAAATTACCGCTAAGGGCAAGGGTGAGGAATTTTTCAATCCCCAGGAAAGATATATCTGGGAATTGATGTTCACCGATAAAGGTAACCTGCTGGCGGCCGTGGGAGAGAGCGGCGGGATTTACGAGATAAACCCGGCCGGGGCCGGGCGGTTGCTTTTCAAAGCCAGGGATAACCACATTCTGTGCCTGGCCCGGACACCCGGTGGAGATCTGCTGGCCGGCAGCGGCGGCCGGGGCCAGCTCTACCGGATTTCGACCCAAGGCCGGGTCAGCGTGATTTTTGATTCGGCCTATGAAGAAATAAGAAACATTGCCCTCGACCGCGAAGGAAACATCTATGTCAGTGCTGGCGGGGCTCCCTCCAAGAGTGTGACCACGGTTACTCCGGCGGCCGCTACCCCTCCGGCTAAGACCGAAACCGAAGTCAGCGTGACGGTCTCAGCCGTGGCCGCGGCTGCGGTCGTAACCGAGCCTGAACCTCAGCCTGTTCCGACGACCAGCAAGACCCCGGGGTCTGTTTCCGGGGCCATCTTCCAGGTGACTCCGGAGGGATTGGCCAAGAAAATCTGGGCTTCGACCGAGGAAATGGTCTATGGCCTGGTTTTTGAGAGCGCGAGCCAGAGGCTTCTGGCTGGAACCGGGAACCAGGGTCGCCTGTACGCGATAGACAGGCAGGGCGGGGTGGAGCTTTTAACCCAGGAGGGTTCGGAACAGCTATTTGCCCTCTACCAGTTTAACCAGCAAATTCAGGTCCTGGGCAACAATCCCTGTTTCTTTGGCCTGCTGCAACTGGCTCAGAATTTTTCGGCTGAATATCTGAGCCCGGTGCTATCAACCTGGGGCCGTATCAGCTGGGAAGCGGAATTGCCTCAAGGGACCTCAGTCCAGGTGCAATCGCGGAGCGGCAACACGGCCGAGCCGGACGATACCTGGAGCGAATGGTCACCACCGTACAGCAAACCGGACGAAAAGGTTTTGAGCCCTTCCGGTCGCTATCTGCAGTTGAAAGTCAATCTCAAAGGCCAGGGTGGAGGCCAGCTGCCGAAACTTCAGAAACTTCTGGTTTTTTACCTCCAGGCCAACGTGGCCCCGGTCATCGATAAGCTGGAAGTTCTTCCGGTCAACCAGGTTTTCATCAAGCCGCCGGAACAGGAAGAGCTCATCCTGGGACTGGACCAGGCTTCCAGAGAAGGAGCGAAAAGAAAGGATGAAATCAGCCTTTATCTGACCCCCAAGAAAGCCGAACGGCAGGGCTTTCGTACCATTACCTGGGAAGCTTCCGACGAGAATGAAGATAAGTTGGCCTTTAACATATATTTAAGAAAAGAAGGAGAAAATAGCTGGCGGTTGATGCAGGACAATCTCAGCGATAAAGTTTTTTCCTTCGATACCAGGAATTTCCCCGACGGGACCTACTGGCTGAAGGTGGAAGCTTCCGACCTGCCGGCCAATCCGCCCGGAACCGAGAAGAAGGCCGAGAAAATAAGCCAGCTGCTGGTCATAGACAATTCGCTGCCGCTGGTCAAGAATTTCCTGGCCAGTCAGAACCGCGACAGTCTGGAAGTGAGTTTTGTGGCCGAGGATGCTTATTCTTACATAGAAGAGGTAAAATTTTTGGTGCGGCCCGGCGACTGGCAGGTGGTCTTCCCGGTGGATGGACTGTGCGACTCCCGCAGCGAAAATTTCAGGTTCACGGTGAAAATTCCGGCCGGCTCTGACAACCTGTTGATCATCAGGGTCCGGGA
>JANLGB010000174.1:3141-4862 GCA_024653405.1 Candidatus Saccharicenans sp. | reverse complement strand
GTCGTCTACCGCCTGGTCCTGGCTCTATTAATCCTGCTGAAATATTTTCTCTGAGACTACAGCCATTTGACTAAGCCCCGCAGCTCGCTTAAAATACGGCTTGCTTTCTACCTGCAACCTGGAGGAAAAAGTGAAAAATTCATCCTTATCAGCCGACCGCAAGGAAGCCCGGGAATTCCAGACTTCGTCTTCCGGTCTTTTTTTCAAGGTGAAGAAGGTCCTTTACGAAAAGAAATCGCCTTTCCAGAAAATAGAAATTATCGAGAATGATTTTTATGGTCGAGTCCTGTTCCTGGACGGGCTGGTTCAGACCACCGAGCGAGACGAGTTCTTCTACCATGAAATGCTGGTACACCCGGCCCTGGCCATTCATCCCCGGCCGGAAAAAGTCCTGATTATCGGCGGGGGAGACGGCGGTGCCTTGAGGGAGGTCTTGAAACATCCGGTCCGGAAAGCCTGGCTGGTGGAAATAGACCAGGATGTGATCAGGGCCTGCGAGCGGTATTTTCCCTGGCTGGATAGAGCCCTGTCCGACCGAAGGGCCGAACTGGCGGTTGCCGATGGCTTCGATTTTATCCAGAAAACGACCGAGAAGTTCGAGGTGATTATCGTTGATTCCTCCGACCCGGTGGGTCCCTCCGCCATCCTTCATGCCCGGGAATTTTACCGTAAATTGAAAAAGATTCTTAAGCCGGACGGGCTGATCGCGGCCCAGGCCGGCTCTCAACTGCTTCACCTGCGGGAACACAGCCAGAAAGCAGCCTTCCTGCGGCCGATGTTCAAGTTTGCCCGTTTTTATTCTGCTCCCGTTCCCACCTACCCGGTCGGCACCTGGTGCTACACCCTGTTATCGGACAGGATCGACCCCCTGGCCGTTAAGAAACTCCGCCTTCCCAGCGGGCTCAAGTATTTCAATGCCGAAGTTTTCAGGGCCAGCTTTGCTCAGCCGGTCTTCTTCGAGCAGGCGCTCCGGGAGAAGGGCTAAGCCGGTTGACCGGAAAGGCAGTCTGAAAAAAGAGCTGGGCAGTTAAAAGCCTGCCATCAGGCCTGATTTTCAGGCCAGGTGAGGCGGCCTACTTCTTGAGGGCCTGCTCCAGAATTCTTCTCATCAACTTCTTGTCTTTCGGGAACTGGCCTACAGCCGGCAGTCTCTGCAGCAGCGTGGCCCAGTTGGGGTCGAGGGCAAAGACCTTCCGGAACAGGGGCAGGCTGTCTTCTACTCTTCCGGTTGCAGCCATGGTGACCGCTGGCCAGAAAATCAGCTCGGGATTGCCGCTGTAAAGCTCCATCGCCCGGTTGTATTCTTCCATGGCTTCCTTAATTTTATTTTCTGTCAGCAATTCATCGCCCCGGTTCATGTGATTGTAGGCCTTGGCTATCTGAACCAGTCTCTTCATTTCGGCAATAGGGTCGGGGTGGTCTTCGATTCTCAGGTCGTACACCCGGTCCTTCCACCAGACGCCCGAGCTCTGGCCGCTGACGACCAGGATGGCGGCCGATTGCCGGCCCCGGATATCACCGCCTTCCTTTTCGGCGGCTTCCAGGGCTGCCAGCAGCCGGTCCACCAGTTTGCCTTTGGTATTCTGGTAAGCCCGGGCCATAGCTTCCCAGACAGTATTTTTAAGCATCATGTTGGCCTGGCAGGAAAAGCCTTCCCCCTTATAGTGTCCGGCCTCAGCGATGCAATTCTTACCGGTGTGGACCGCAACTAAACCAGAAGC
>JANLGB010000174.1:0-3131 GCA_024653405.1 Candidatus Saccharicenans sp. | reverse complement strand
AAAAGCGCCGAACAGGCCCTGAACGGCCTGCTAAAATCAGACCGCAACTAAACCAGAAGCATCCACCATGGCCACCTGGCGGACTTCTGGTGTGCGGTCTGATTTTAGCAGGCCGTTCAGGGCCTGTTCGGCGCTTTTTCCGGCCCGCATCATTTCTAGCCCTAAAGCCCCATAACCGGGGTCGACAAAAGACTGGGTAGCCACCGCCCCCACTCCGGCTTCGGCCCAGGGTACGATGTAACCGACGGAGAACCAGTGAGATTGAACCGCCACCCCCAGCTGGCCGGTTTCTTTATCCAGGGCCACGATGGAATAGGTGGATACCGGTCTCAGCGGTTTCGGGCTCCGGTCGGCGCCTTCTGCCGGGAAAAAAGAAAGCAGCCCGGCCAGAAAGACTAACTGGATTATAAGCCGCTGGCTGGAATGGCGAAGCCTGGACAGGTAATTTGTTTTCATCTGCCCCTCCTGAAGATATTGTTATCAATAATATTTTTTATATTTCCCTCAATTAATCAAACACTTTTTTGGGAACTTTCCAGCCGCCAGACCAGGAGATTAGAAAAGAAAGAGAAAGGTAACGTGGACCGAGGGATTCAGCCCCGAGCAGCTGGGCTGCGGTTCCACTCTGTCCTGGCCGCCTGATAAAAACAGCTCAGGGCGGCCGGGTTATAAAATTGGACTGAGGCGCTTATTCTTCTTCAATTGATTTGTTTATCAAAGCCTCAGTTTTATCTTAAATCTTAAATATCAGAACCGGATCTGAGATTGAAGAAGTTTCGTAGCCCAACCCACCAGGAAGCAGCCCACAGTTAACTTAGGCCTAAGCCCGGGTCAAGTTTAAGTAGAAGTCTTTGGCCTCTTACTTCTATTAACTTAATTTTTAGGGGAAGCTCTTTTCTCCGTTTGCCGCTAGAAATAAAAAAGGGGAAACGCCTGCCGGCGTTTCCCCCAGGCTGATTTTTCTTTGCTGTCTCAGCCAGTCTTCCTGACTGCTTTCCAGGTGGCCGTGCCGAAATTGCCCATCTCGACTTCACCGGTGATGGTGTTGGCATCCTGGATTTTACCCTTGTAGGTCATGGTGAAGGAACCCTGCGGTCCTTCCCGGGTGATGGACCATTCGATGTCATCACCCTTGACCGTGCCTTCACCGGTGATTTCACCACCCCTCATACCCTGCATGGTGACGGTCAGCTTTTCGCCGTCCTGAACGAACTTGATATCGCTGGTTCTTTCGCCACGCGGGGTGGAAATGGTGAAGGACCAATCGCCGGTCACGTTGACCTGGGCCGCCAGAGTCAGCAGACCGCTTAAGGCCAGAAGCAAGAAAACGAGGCAAACTTTTTTCATATCTTTCCTCCCATTAATTTTGACGCTTCTCTGCCACTTTTCTTCCAAAATTTTATTATCAACCGGGGTACACAAGTTTACCCTGTTGGTGCTTTTCCCCTAAAACCCGGAGCATGTCGGCCGTCATCCGGGGGAGGTCATAATCGGGTTGCCAGTCCCATTCTTCCCGGGCGGCGCTATCGTCTATGGATTCGGGCCAACTATCGGCGATGGCCTGGCGGAAGTCAGGGCGGTAGTCGATGCTGAAATCTGGCAGGTGCTTCTTGATTTCTGCAGCCAGCTCGGCCGCCGAGAAGGACATAGCTGTGACGTTGAAATTGGAATGGTGCTTCAGTCTGGAAAAGTCGGTCGTCATCAGCTGGATGATGGATTTCAGGCAGTCGGGCATGTACATCATCGGCAGCCGAGTTTCAGGCTTAAGGAAACAGGTATATTTCCGGTGGATGATGGCTTCATAAAATATGGCCACGGCATAGTCAGTGGTCCCGCCCCCGGGCAAGGTTTCGTTACTGATAATCCCGGGAAAGCGGCAGCCCCTGACATCCAGGTTGTATTTTTTGACATAATAATCACAGAGATGCTCGCCGGCCACCTTGGTCACCCCGTAGATGGTGGTCGGGCTGAGGATGGTATCCTGGGGGGTTTTAATCCTGGGGGTGGCCGGTCCAAAAACGGCAATGGAACTGGGACAGAAAACCTGTTTCACCCCCAGTTCTCGCGAGGCTTCCAGCACGTTATAAAGACCGTTGATGTTGACTTCCCAGGCTTTCTGGGGGAAATTTTCCCCCGTGGCCGAAAGAATGGCTGCCAGATGATAGATGACCTTAACCCGGTGGTTTTTTATAACCTGGGCCAGGACCTCCCGGCTGGTGACATCCAGATTTTCAAAGGGGCCTGAATTCTTGAGAGACGGGGCCGGGTCAGCCACATCGGAAGCTACAACCTTGTCCGGGCCGAAAGTCTTTCTCAGGGCCGGGACCAGCTCGGAGCCGATCTGGCCGGAGGCTCCAGTGACCAGGATAGTCTCAGTCTCAACTGCCATTTTCGCTCCTCGTCGCCTGCTTATTATGAGTAAAATCTTATATCCCGAGCCGGGCCGGATGTCAATAAAGGCTGGCAAATTATTTCCCGGTCTTGCCTTTGTCGGCAACTTCCTATAAATTTTATACTTGTCCCTAATTTACAGGTTCAGGAGGATTTGATGAGTATCGTCGTTGATGGCCATTTGACCATCGATCAGGTGGTTAAAGTTGCCAGAGAAAACCAACCGGTAGAAATCCACCCGGAAGCTAAGGCCCGGATCAAGAAATGCCGATCCCTGCTTGAAGACAAAATCAAGAAAAACGAAATCATGTATGGTGTCAACACCGGCATTGGCGAGCTGGCCAACGTCGTCTTATCCCAGGAACAGGTGGAAAAATTCCAGAAGTATATTATCTACAGCCATGCTGCCGGCTATGGTCAGCCCCTGCCGATAGAGGTGGTCCGAGCGGCCATGGTATCTCGTATCAGCTGTCATTGCCATGGTCATTCCGGCCTGAGACTGGAAGTGGTGGAACTGCTGGCCGAATTGCTTAACAGGGGAGTGACTCCGGTCGTCTGTGAAAAGGGTTCGGTCGGGGCCTGCGGTGACCTGTCACCCATGTCCCAGATTGCCCTGGTGCTGATGGGTGAGGGAGAAGCCTATTACCGGGGAGAAAGACTTCCGGCCAGGGAAGCCCTGGAGAGAGCCGGACTTAAACCGATAGTTTTCCAGGCCAGGGATGGCCTGGCCACCATCAATG
>JANLGB010000173.1 GCA_024653405.1 Candidatus Saccharicenans sp. | reverse complement strand
CAAAAGAAAGCTTGCGCCCCAATATTCTTTATTCTTTCCCGTTATTTTTTTGGACGTTGTTATAAAAAGGGTAGATTTTCCTTTTTATTATCTTTTTCCATAATCTGGCTTCTGAATTATCGAATCCTTTAAAGTATCATAAAATCTGAGTGTCATGCGGGCGAAAATTAGAAAAAATTAGGAAATATGTAGTGTGTCCCCCTTTACTGGTATAATAAGTTATCAATCGATGAGCGGTATGTTCGCACCAATCATCTGCAAAACTTAACGGCAAAGGAGCCAGTAATGAGCATGTTTTGTTTCCAGTGCCAGGAGGCATTGAATAATAAGGGCTGCACCAAGATCGGGGTCTGCGGGAAAACCTCCGACGTGGCCAACCTGCAGGACCTTCTGATTTACAGCCTGAAGGCAGTTTCGCTCTTGAATCAAAAAGCGCGGGAAAAAGGCCTTAACCAGGGGAAAACAGACCGCTTCCTGATAGAGGGGCTATTCTCAACCGTCACCAACGTCAATTTCGACCGGAAGTTCTTCCTGGAAAGAATCAAGCAAGCGGTGGCTTTAAGGGAGGAAATAAAAGGCCAGCTCAAGAAGGCGAAGGTGGACCTGGCCGGGTATGAGAAGATGCCGGCTGTCTCCTGGACTTATGGCTCGGAGGCCGACCTTGAGGCTATGGCGCCTGGGGTGGGTGACCTGGCCACAGCAGACGAGGACAGGCGGTCTCTCCGCGAGCTGGTTATTTACGGGCTCAAGGGCATCGCCGCCTATGCCATCCATGCCTACCAGCTGGGCTTCAGGGACGAAGGGATATTCGAGTTCGTGGAGAAGGCGCTGGCGGCCACCCTGGACGAAGCGATGACAGTGGACGAGCTGGTGGCCCTGGTGCTGGAGACGGGTAAGTTCGGGGTGGAAACCATGGCCCTTCTGGACAAAGCTAATACCTCAACCTACGGACACCCGGAAGTAACTAAGGTCGACATCGGCGTTCGCAATAATCCGGGCATCCTGATCAGCGGGCACGACCTGAAGGACATGGAAGAGCTGCTGGAGCAGACAGCCGGGACCGGGGTGGACGTTTACACCCACGGCGAGATGCTGCCAGCCCAGTATTACCCGGCTTTCAAGAAATACCCGCACTTTGCCGGGAACTACGGCAGTTCCTGGTGGCTGCAGTGGAAGGAATTTGAGACTTTTAAAGGGCCGATTTTGATGACCACCAACTGCCTGATGCCGCCGCGGGAGTCGTATCAGGACAGGGTCTACACGACGGGCGTGGTGGGGTTCAGCGGGCTGAAGCACATCCCGGAGGGGGCGGGCGGCCAGAAAGATTTTTCGGAAATCATCGAGCACGCTAAGAGATGCCGGCCACCGGTAGAGATAGAGAAGGGCGAAATCGTCGGCGGGTTTGCCCACCACCAGGTGATGCAGCTGGCGGACAAGGTGGTCGAGGCGGTTAAGAGCGGGGCCATCAGGCGGTTTTTTGTCATGGCCGGGTGCGACGGCCGGATGAAGAGCCGCGAGTACTACACCGAGTTTGCCAGGGCGCTGCCCAAGGATACGGTGATTCTGACGGCCGGGTGCGCCAAGTACCGCTACAACAAGCTGGGGTTGGGGGATATCGGCGGCATTCCGCGGGTGCTGGACGCCGGGCAGTGCAACGATTCATACTCGCTGGCGGTGATTGCCCTGAAGCTCAAGGAAGTGTTCGGGCTGGACGATGTCAATGAGCTGCCGATTTCCTACAACATCGCCTGGTATGAGCAGAAGGCGGTCATCGTGCTGCTGGCGCTGCTGTATCTCGGGGTGAAGAATATCCACCTGGGCCCGACGCTGCCGCCCTTCCTGTCGCCGAACGTGGCCAAGGTGCTGGTGGAGAAGTTCGGAATTGCCGGCGTGGGCACGGTCGAAGACGATTTGAAGCTTTTCCTGGGCGCGTAAAAAGCGGGACACACTACATATTTCCTATTTTTTGTGAGTGAAAAGGGGGACACAATACCTGTTTCCCATTTTTTGGAAAAGTAGTTTTCAGGTTTGATATTCATTCTGATGGCCATTGATGTAAAAAAAGGCGGGCGTGCCTTTTTCTGATATTACTTCCGAATCCTTGAGCCCCTTACCATAATCTAAATATCATTCGGAGGGAATTTAGAAAAAATTAGGAAATATGTAGTGTGTCCCCCTTTTTAGGGTGCCCGGTTGAATCCTGGAGTGGTAAAATATATGCTTGAAGAGACAAATTCTGGAGAGAAAAATGCAGAAAATCAGCCCGGAACTGGTCAGGACGCTGCAGGAATTCAGCCGCAACTGGAAGGTGAAGCGGGATAGAGCTTTTTCCGGGCTGGACTTCGAGCGGTTGCGGAAGGAGCTGGCCCGGATCAAGGATACAGCGGTTGAGCAGAGCGAAGAGCTCCTGGATAAGTTCATGGTCAGGGCGGCAGCCAGGGGCAGCCATGTCCATTTTGCCGCCGATAGCCAGCAGGCCAACGAAATAATTTACCGGGTGTTAAAGGAGCGCGGGATCCAGGTGCTGGTCAAGGGCAAGAGCATGGTCAGCGAGGAGACCGGGCTGAATGAATATCTGGCCAAACGGGGAATTGAGGCCAGGGAAACCGACCTGGGAGAGTGGATAATTCAGCTGGCGGGCGAGGGCCCGACCCACATGGTGATGCCGGCCATTCATCTCAACCGGGAGCAGGTGGCCGGGGTTTTCCGGGAGCGGCTGGGCGAAGAGGTCCCGGAAGATATCAGCGGGCTGGTCAAGGTGGCCCGACGTCATGTCAGGAAGAAGATACTGGAGGCCGGGGCCGGCTTGAGCGGGGCTAACGCCCTGCTGGCGGAAGAAGGGGCGGTGGTGCTGGTGACCAACGAGGGCAACGGCCGGCTGGTGACCAGCGTTCCGCCGGTGCATATTGTGCTGGCCAGCCGGGAGAAGGTGCTGCCGTCGCTGAAGGAGGCCGTGGCCCTGTTACGGGTGCTGACCCGAAACGCCACCGGCCAGGAAATATCGAGCTATGTCTCGGTTATCGCTGGGCCGCCGCGGGAAGAGCAGCATATCGTCATCGTGGATAACGGGCGCAGCCGGATGAGGCGGGATTATGAATTCCGGGAAGTGCTGCGATGCATCAAGTGTTCGGCCTGTTTGAACGTCTGCCCGGTTTACCAGATGGTCGGCGGACAGGAATTTTCCTATGTCTACATGGGCGGAATCGGGAGTTTGCTGACGGCCTGGGTGCACGGGTTGAAGCAATCGGAGGAGCTGGCTTCGTATTGCCTGAGCTGTCACCGCTGCGACGAGATTTGCTCGGTGGAGATTCCGATTGCCGACCTGGTGAGGAAACTGCGGGAAAAGATAGTCAGGGAAAGGGGCGGGAAGCTGTGGAAAAAGGCGGCTTTCGGCGGGGTGCTGAGCCGGCCACAGGTGGAGCGGAAGATTTTTGTCTTAGGCCGGGCGGTGCGACCGCTGATAAGTAGTAGGGAAGGCCGGGTGAAACTGCCGCTGGCGATGGCGGCGGGGGCGGGGGTGCTGCGGAGGCTGGAGATGTTCCCGGCGCCGGCCGAGAGGAGCTTTACAGAACTGGTGGCGGAGGAGAAGGAAAGAGAGAAGCATAGAGCGGAAGAAAATGAAAGGGAAAAAAATAGAGAGGATTTAGTCTCGGGTGGTAATTATTCAGGATCAAGATCTGAGAAGCCAGTGGCGGATATAACTGATGAAACTAGAGATGGAAATAAAAATATAAGGAAGGGAATAAAAAAGGTTGTAAAAATAAGTGGGAGCGGAGAAGGCTCTGGTCAGGATATTGAGGGGAACGAGGAGGGAGGCGAGTTAAAAGCTGAGACAGCGGGATGCGTAGCGCCTGGCAGCAAAGAACCAAGGAGCCGGGGCAAAGAGAAAACCCACCTTGCTGGAGCCGTGAAGCCAGGCCAGCCGGAGCCAAGCGTGGGGGCTGGGAAGAAGGTCGCCATCTTCCCCGGGTGTCTGATTGAAAATTTCTTCCCGGAAGCGGGAATGGCGGCTTACCGGTTGCTGCGGAGGGGCGGTTTTGAGGTGGAGGTGCCGTTTGACGGCTGCTGCGGTTTCCCGGCGGCTAATTCCGGCTTTGCCGAGGAAGCCAGGAAGGAATTTGGGCGGGTGGCGGAAAAGCTGCTGGGAGGCGATTATTACCGGATTGTCACGCTGTGTCCGACCTGCACGGCCATGTTGAGGGAGCTGGGCCCAGGGCTTCGGACGGAAATCATGCTGGATGAGAAAGAGGCGGCCGTATTCAAGGAACGGGTGAAGACGCTAGTGTCGTTCGTGGCGGAAGAAGGGCTGAAGGTTGAGAGAGAGGATTATGAGGGGCTCGGTGCCGGGGCGGGCGAAGAGGTTAGAGCGGATGACGGGGAGGAATTAATCAGCGGTAAAGCCATAAAAAACGGACAGACTTTAGAACTGGCTGGAGGCGGTGTCGGAGGCGGAGCCGAGGGTGGGGCTGGCTCGGCGGTGGAAGCGGAAAGAGAAGACCAAGCGGCCATTACCTCTAAGGAAGGTGCTGAGCCGGAGGCCGGGTCTAAAAGCCATCTGGAGGCCGCGTCGGAGTCGGAGAGAAGGAGCCGAGAGAAGATAAAAATTACATACCACGACTCTTGCCATCATAAGTTTGTGCTAAAGGAAGCGGATGTTTCGCGGCGGCTGCTGGAGGGGGCCGGCTACGAACTGGTGGAGATGGAACAGGCGGATGTCTGCTGCGGCTTTGCCGGGGTGTTTTCGGTGGAGCAGGTGGCGGTTTCGGAAGCCTTGCTGCAGCAGAAGCTGGAGGCCATAGAGAAGACGGGAGCGGAGATGGTGGTGATGGACTGCCCTGGGTGTATCTTGCAGATTAAGGGTGGCCTGCTGGCCGGGAAGAAGGCGATTAAGGTCAAGCATTCAGCCGAACTCCTCTGAAGAGGGGACTGAAGAGGGGACACCTGTCAGGTGTCCCCTCTTTGCTTCCTTCTGGAT
>JANLGB010000172.1 GCA_024653405.1 Candidatus Saccharicenans sp. | reverse complement strand
CCGGGCCCTGTATCTTAACCGGATGGTGGCCGGCATCAACCGCCAGATTCAAAAATACCTGGCGGTCAAGACGGTGACCAGCTTGCTGACCGGGGCTCTGACGGTCCTGGTGCTGGTGATTTTTGGGGTGGATTTCGCCCTGCTGCTCGGCTTCCTGGCCTTTGTCCTGAACTATATTCCGTCCATCGGTTCAATTGTGGCCACCTTGATAGCCGGGCTGATGGCTTTCTTTCAATTCGGCAATTCCCTGACCCCGGTCTGGGTCCTGCTTTTGCTGGGTATCATTCAGACGGTCATAGGTAATTTCATCGACCCCAAACTCATGGGCCGGACTCTCGACCTCAGCCCGCTGCTGGTCATTTTCTCTCTCATCTTCTGGGGCTGGCTGTGGGGTGTGGCCGGGATGTTCCTGGCTGTTCCGCTCCTGGCCGTGTTCAAGATAATATTCGAGAACGTGCCCTCGCTGAAGTTTCTGGCGGTCCTGATGAGCAAGTAGAAAAGGGGTTTGATCACCGGGTTCGGGGCCAGCCGGGAAATCTATCAATTAACTCAAATCTATCAAATGTCTCAGACTGGCATCTGTCTTCTTATCGGTTGTGGCCTACTTAAATTGCCGGGGCGGGGCAGAGTTTCTCAGCTTCTCTTTTCTGGCGAGCCGGGCGGGTCTTCTTCCTCTTTTTCCGGTTTGAGGATGAACGCTTCCTCGCTGAAGACCTTGAATTTATTCTTGAAAAGTTTTTTCAGGGCTTTCTGGGCGGCCTTCTGTTCGGCGCTTTTCTTGGACAGGCCTTTGGCTCGGGCCAGGACTTCAGCCCCGGAGCAGACCTCAACCGTGAAAACCTTTTCGTGGGCCGGCCCGCTCTCGGTAATGGTCCGGTAGACCGGGCCCGGCAATTTTTGCTGGCTTAAATATTCTTGCAAGGCTGACTTGAAGTTGTTGATCAGGAAATTATCCCGCGGCAGCTTCTTAAAATACTTTTTGACCAGGCCCCGCAGCACCTGGCGGGCGATGTCGAAGTTGCTGTCGAGATAGACCGCCCCCATCAGCGCCTCAAAGGTCCCGGCCAGGATGCTTTTTTTCCGGCGGCCGCCGCTTTTTTCCTCGCCCCGACCGAGCAGAATGGCTTTGTCCAGTCCCAGTTTCCTGGCCAGGACAGAGAGCGAGCTGGTGGAGACCAGGGCTGCCTTGAGTTTCGACAGCTGCCCTTCGCCCAGGCCGGGATAGACCTGTTGGAGATAATCGGCCAGCACCAGTCCCACCACCGAATCACCCAGGAATTCCAGGATTTCGTTATCCTTCAGCCTGGCTTCCAGGTGCTCATAAGCGTAGGAGCTGTGGGTCAGGGCCTGCTGCAACAGTTGGGGATTTTGGAAATGATAGTTGAGTTTCTTTTCTATGTTGGCCAAGCTCAAGGTTGCCATTTATACCTGAATCTTATTTTATTTTCTATTTATTCTCGCTGAATGGATAAACCACCCGCCCGGCCACGATGGTCGTGGCCACGCTGCCCCGAAAGCGGCTATTCATAAAGGGGGTGTTGGAGCTTTTCGACTGGAAGGTCTCCCGGGTGATAAGGGTAGTGCCCTCAAGGTCCAGCAGGGTGAGGTCAGCCCTGGCCCCGGCTTTAATCAGGCCCCTGTCCTCAAGCCGCAGCAACCTGGCCGGGGCGGTGGTTAAGGCTTCTATCAACCGTTCCAGCGGAAGTTGACCGGTCCTGACCAGCCTGTCCAGGAGAGATGGCACGGCCGTTTCCAGTCCGTTTATCCCGAATGGAGCCTTGTCCAGGCCCTGGCTTTTTTCCTGCTCGCTGTGGGGAGCATGGTCGGTGGCCACAACCTCAATCCAACCTTCTTTCAAAGCTCTAAGCAGAGCCAGGCGGTCGGCTTCGGTTCTGAGCGGCGGGTTGACCTTGTAAACCGGGTCCCGGCTCAGCAGCGAATCTTCGGTCAGCAGCAGGTGGTGAGGGGTGACTTCGGCTGAGACCGGGATTCCAGAAGCTCTGGCCCAGGCCAGCAGCTCAACCGAGCCGGCGCTGCTGAGATGGGCCAGGTGAACCGGCCAGCCGGTATCCCGGGCCAGGATGATATCCCGGGCCACCATGACCTCTTCGGCCGCAGCCGGAATACCCGGAAGGCCAAGCTCCCGGGAGACTCGGCCTTCATTGATTACCCCTCCGGCAGCCAGAGATTTCTCTTCACAGTGGTCTACCAGCAGCACTCCCAGCCGGGAGGCTTCTTCCATCGCCCGTCTCATCAGGGCGCTGTTCCAGACTGGCTGCCCGTCGTCGGAAAAAGCCACGGCCCCGGCGGCCTGGAGCTCCTCCAGGGGGGCCAGTTCCTGGCCTTTTTGCCCCAGGCTGACCGCGGCCACTGGAAGAACGTTGACTAGGGCTTCCCTGGCCGCTTTTTCCTGGATGAAATGGATAACAGCCGGGGAATCGACGACCGGGTTGGTGTTCGGCATGCAGCAAACAGTGGTAAAGCCACCCCGGGCCGCAGCCCGGTTGCCACTAGCAATGGTTTCCTTATGCTCATAGCCAGGTTCCCGCAGGTGGACATGGAGGTCGATGAAGCCGGGGACCACCAGCAGACCTTCGGCCTGAATGGTCTGGTCTACCTCGGTCTCTATCTCGGGTTTGATTTCGGCGATCAGGCCATCCACCAGCAACAGGTCGAACCGGCCGTCTATTTTCTGGCCGGGGTCGAGCACCCGGCCTTTCTTGACCAGCAGCTTCAACTGCTTTCTCCCGCCTCTAATTTTATTCTATTTCTGGTTGAGCTTCACCTGGGGTTCAGTGATCAGCACTTCATCAATGCCATCAATTTCTTTCAGCCGAACTTCAACCCGTTCCCTTCTGGAAGTGGGCAGAAGGCGGCCGACATAATCGGGCCTGATGGGCAGCTCCCGGTGACCGCGGTCTATCAGAACTGCCAGCTGGATGGTCCGGGGGCGGCCCAGGTCAAAAATAGCTTCCATGGCGGCCCTAATAGTCCGGCCGGTAAAAAGGACATCATCTATCAGCAGGACATCCCGGCCGTCGAGTTTAATCTTGATTGGTTCCTCCTGGCCAGCTTTCTTTTTTTGGGATGACTTCAGGTCATCGCGGTAGGGGGTTATGTCCAGGGTGAAATAAGGAATATCCAGGCCCTCGGTTTGCTTTAGAATCTCGGCAATTCTTTTGACCAGGTAGATGCCCCTGGTTTTGATGCCAACCAGGACGATCTTCTTGAGGTCGCGGTTGCGTTCAGCCATTTCGGTGGCCATGCGCACCAGCGTTCGGCGTATTTTCCCGTTGTCCATCACCCGGGCTTTAACTTTTTTGGTCATCACTACCTCGCCTGTTATTATTTGAAAGACTTATATTTAGCTAAAATTGCCCAAATGTCAAGATATCCAGGGAGGCCGAACCCCAGCCCGAAAATACTTTCTGGCCCGGGCCACATCTCGGCCAATCTGCTTCCGCAGAGCTTCCGGCGAAGGAAATTTTTTTTCAGACCGCAGCTTTCTTAGCAGCCGCAGCGAGACCCGGCGTCCATAAAGCTGGCCGGAGAAATCCAGCAGGTGAGCCTCGACCGAGGGCTGGCCACCGCCGAAAGTCGGCCGGAAACCGATATTGGCCACTGCCGGATATATTTTGTTGTTGATCAGCACCAGAGCCAGGAAGACTCCCGCTGGCAGGATTTCATTGGCCGTATCTAAGTTGATGGTCGGGAAACCCAGGCTGCGGCCAAAACCGCGTCCCCGGATGATACGACCCGATATTTCATAAGGCCGACCCAGCAGCCTGGCTGCCAATTCCACCCGGCCCTGCTGGAGATAACTCCTGATGAGGCTGGAGCTTATTTGCTGTCCGTCCTGCCGCAGAGGTTTGATGATTGAAACCCGGAAACCATAGCGGCGGCCAAAAGCTCTTAGCTCCCTTACCCCGCAGCGGCGGTTATGTCCAAAGCGGAAATTCTGGCCGACGACCACTTCCTGGAGGCCCAGGGCACCTTTAAGGATGTCCCGGGCGAATTGCTCGCCCGACAGAGAAGCCAGGTCCCGCTCCAAAGACAGGATCAGGCAATAGTCCAGGCCAGATTTTTTAAGATAAGCCAGCTTCTGCCGGGGCGTCTGGATCAGGTTGATTTTTTTCCGGTTTAGGACCCGGTCGGGGTGGGGAGAAAAGGTCATCAGGCCAGCCGCCACTTGGAGCCGCCGGCTCCTGGTCAGCAGTTTTTTCAGTATCTTCTGGTGCCCCAGGTGGCAGCCGTCAAAAATGCCAATGGCCAGCACAGAATTCAGACTGACTTTTTTGAGCCGGGCTGAGAGGCGGCGAAAAACTTTCATCGAGCTCAGAGCTTGATAGCGTCGATCTTTTTCAGGTAATTAAGCTTGAGCTGGGAGAGGATGGCTTCCAGGAAATTTTCTTCTTCCGCTTCCAAGTTGCCCTTGGTTCGGTCGCGAAGCAGGTCCAGGATGTCAATGAGTCTCTTAGCGTATTCCAGGTTGGTCTCCAGCTGGTTGGTTCTGGGGTCTTCCAGCAGGCCCAGCTTGATCAGAGCCTGGGTATAAATCGGGAAGACAATGGAGCTGAAATCCAGGGGAGGCATGAACTCCCCGGATTCGTCGAACTCCGGCCCGTTTTTTGGTTTATCATTCATGTTCTTCATCGGCCCTGGCCGCCGTGGCCGGGGCCACCTCCGGTTGAAAAAAAGTACCTTTTAAGGTAACTTACGGACTTAAATCATAGCCATTCCGTGGCTGGAATTCAAGTGGAGGGCAGAATGAAGAATCGAGCCCGGGCCGGGGCCCGCTTCCAGCAACTGGTGGAGGTCATTGCCCGGTTACGTTCGCCCGGAGGTTGTCCCTGGGACAGGGCCAGGACCCGGGAAGATATCCTGAATTATTTCCTGGAAGAAGTTTACGAGGCAGTCGAGGCCATCAGCGCCAACCAGCCAGAAGCGGCCCGGGAGGAGCTGGGCGATGTGCTGTTGGAAGTGGTCTTTTTAACCAGGTTTTATGAAGAAGAAGGACTGTTCACCATGGCCGATGTCCTGGACGGCATAAATCGAAAAATG
>JANLGB010000171.1 GCA_024653405.1 Candidatus Saccharicenans sp. | reverse complement strand
CCATCAAACCGGTCGACCTAACCGCCGTCCGCTTCTCCGACGGCTTCTGGAGCTCCAGGATAGAAACCAACGGGAAGGTTACCATACCCCATTCTTTCCAACAGAGCGAAGAGACCGGCCGGATAAAGAACTTCGAGATAGCGGCCGGGCTGGCCGAGGGCGATTTCTGTTCCCGATATCCTTTTGACGATTCCGATATTTACAAGATGATAGAAGGCGCCTCCTACCAGATGATGCTCCACCCCGACCCGGAACTCGATAAGTATCTTGACGGCCTGATTGCCAAAGTGGCCGCTGCCCAGGAAAAGGATGGTTATCTGTACACTGCCCGGACCATTAAGGACAAGGGCGGGAAGATACCCCTGAAAGAGTGGGTGACGGACAAGCGGTGGGAGAAAGAGCAGGATGCCCACGAGCTGTATAATGCCGGACACCTGTACGAAGCGGCTGTGGCCCATTACCTGGCCACCGGCAAAAAGACTCTGCTTGATGTGGCCCTTAAAAATGCCGAGCTCATCCTGAAGGACTTTGGTCCCGGGAAGGTGATGCTGCCTCCGGGACACCAGGAGATTGAAATCGGTCTGGTCAAGCTTTACCGCCTGACCGGCAAGAAAAAATACCTGGACCTGGCCAGGTTCTTCCTGGACCAGCGGGGCAACAAAGAGGGGCATGAACTTTATGGTTTTTATTCCCAGGACCACCTGCCGGTAAGAGACCAGAAAGAGGCCGTTGGCCATGCCGTCCGGGCTGCCTATATGTATTCCGGCATGGCTGACGTGGCTGCCCTGACGGGCGACCAGTCCCTGGTCCAGGCGCTGGACAACCTGTGGGAAGACGTGGTTTACAGGAAGATTTATCTGACCGGCGGTATCGGTTCCACCGGGGCCTGGGAAGGATTCGGGCCGGCCTACAACCTTCCCAACGGCTCAGCTTATGCCGAAACCTGCGCCTCCATCGCCAATGCTTTCTGGAATTACCGGATGTTCCGCCTGCACGGCGAGGCAAAATATCTGGATGTCTTTGAACGGATTCTTTACAACGGGTTTCTGTCTGGAATTGCCCTGACCGGAGATAGATTCTTTTATGCCAACCCGCTGGCTTCCTTCGGCCAGCATGAAAGAAGCCCCTGGTTCGGCTGTGCCTGCTGTCCACCAAACATCGTTCGGTTTATCCCGCAGCTCGGGCAATATGTTTATGCCACTTCCGGCGACCGCCTTTATGTCAACCTGTTCGCCCGGAGCCAAGGCCAGGTGGAGATGGATGATTTGAAAGTGGAGCTGGAACAGGAAACAGATTATCCCTGGAAAGGGGAGATCAAAATCAAGGTCAACCCGGCTCGGGAAGATGATTTCACCCTCATGCTGCGAATTCCAGGCTGGGCCCTGGGGCAACCCATCCCCGGCGACCTCTATTACTATGCCGATAAGAAAGAAGCCAGGCCGGTGGTCAAGGTTAACGGAGAAGAGGTGGCCCTGGAGCTACAAAATGGTTTCTTGCCGATAGCCCGGAAATGGAAGGCCGGCGACACCGTTGAGCTCAGCCTGCCCCTGGAACCGCGCCCGGTCCTGGCCCACGAAAAAGTTAAAGATGATGCCGGGCTGGTGGCCGTAGAAAGAGGTCCGCTGGTTTACTGCGCCGAGTGGCCCGATAACGGCGGCCGGGTCAGCAATTTGTTATTGCCCGACGGCGCCACCCTAACTGCCGAATTCCGGAGCGACCTCCTGGGTGGACTGGTTGTGGTAAAAGCCGCTGGCCAAGCCTACCGAATGGAAAAAGAAAAAGTCGTGGCCCAGGACCAGGATATTGTCCTTATACCTTATTATGCCTGGGCCCACCGCGGTCGCGGAGAAATGGCTGTCTGGCTGGCCCGGGAGGAAGGAAGGGTTAGACCGAGGCCCGAACCTTCCCTGGCTTCCAGGGCTAAGGTGACAGCCTCCGAAGGTGCCCGCGGAGTCAGTTTCATCAACGACCAGTATGAACCCTCCAGTTCTATAGACCACTCGGTCGGTTACCTTCACTGGTGGCCGAAAAAGGGAACTATAGAATGGGTGAGCTATGAGTTCCCGGCCCCGGTCCGGGTATCGGAAGCGGCCCTTTACTGGTTCGATGATACCGGCCTGGGCGAATGCCGGGTGCCTGAATCTTGGAAGCTCTATTATAAACAAGGCCAAGATTGGGTGCCGGTTAAAAACCTGAGCCCTTACGGTCTGGAGAAAGACAAGTACAACCTGGTCAAATTTTCTCCCGTGGTTACCAGCGCTCTCAAAGTTGAAATCAAGAGCCAGGAAAAATTTTCAGCCGGCATCCAGGAGTGGCGCTTAAAGTAAGTTGCCAGGGTAATTCTAAAAAATAGACTTATATTTTAGTCTGGCTGATGGCCCTGCGGAGTCGGAGGGCGAGAAGCTCATTGGTAGCCGGCAGAAAGTCCTGAGCGGTCAGGATGAGTGGCCACTGAATATGATGACCGGAGAGTTCGGGCAGAATTAGAAACACAAGATAAGGCTTCAGGCTAAAAAAGACCGGAGTCGGACCTGCCAAGGACGAGTGACCTTTGGGCCAGGGACTGAAGCCCGGCGAAAACAGATGGGCCAAAGGTAGAAATGTTGAAAGAAAGGCTCAGGCTAATAGCCGGAGGATAAGTGATTTACTGCCACCGGTGCCCCTGGCTCTGTTTGATACTTAAGGATTGAAGATAAAATATGATTTTGGCCCAAAGAATAAAATGGCCGGAGACGGAGACTTCTCAAGGAGGAGAGGATGAAAATCAGCCTTAATCTTAATAAGAATGGGAAATTCTGCCTTCATTCTCACCGATCGGCCAGGATTCCTCAGCCCGGCTGGCCAGTGTTCTGGTTGATTTGGCTGATGTCCCTGGCCCTGCTGGCTCCGGCCGCTGACCAGGGACGGCAACTGCTGCCCAATCCTTCCTTTGAGGAGGTGAAGGAAGGGAAGCCTGTTGGCTGGAAGCCGGCCACCTACCAGCGGGAGGCTTCGTTTGAGGTTGATAAAATTGCCAGAACCGGTTCTTTCAGTCTCAAGATCAGCTCGGAAAAGGGAGCGGATGCCTCCTGGTCGGCCCAGGTTAAGGTTCTTCCATTTGCTCGCTACCGCTTCAGCGGCTGGGTCAGGACCCAGGATGTCAAATCCCTGGGCGGCAAGGGTGTTCTTTTTAACGTTCACGGCCTGGAAAAGTTTCAGACCCGGGCCCTTAGCGGCACTAATGACTGGACTCGACTGGAAATGGTCATAGAAACGGAGCTGAATGATGCCCTGCAGATCAACTGCCTGTTCGGCGGCTGGGGCCAGGTAACCGGTCAGGCCTGGTTTGACGACCTTAGCCTGGAATTACTTTCGGCCCGGAAACTCAGGCCACAGGCGACGATACATCCGGCCCAGAAATTAACACCGGTCTCTCCTTACATCTACGGACAGTTTATAGAGCATCTCGGTCGATGCATCTACCAGGGAATCTGGGCCGAGATGCTGGAAGACAGGAAATTCTATCAGGCGGTGGGAACTCCTGATTCTCCCTGGAAGGTAACCGGGGAGCCGCACTCGGTCCACCTGAACCCCCTCCTGACCTATGCTGGGGTCCCGGTGCCTGAGATTCGCCTCAAGGGTGACGGCCGGGAGGTCGGAATTTATCAAGAAGGGCTCGCCCTGCAAAAAGGGAGGCAATATACTGGACGCCTTGTTCTGGCTGGCGACCCCGGTGTGATGCCGCTGGAAGTCAGGCTGGTCTGGGCGGAAGGAAAGGGTGAGGTTTTCAGGATTGAAGAAATTAGCCCGGATTATAAGAAATACTATTTCAATTTCACCGCCGGAGCTGACACCGATAAGGGGCGCCTGGAAATTGTCAGCCGCGGCAGCGAAGCTTTCCGGGTGGCCGCTGTTTCCCTGATGCCGGCCGATAACCTGGAAGGCTTCAGGCCCGAGGTGATCAAGCTCCTGCGGGAGCTGAACTCCCCCGTTTACCGCTGGCCGGGCGGCAATTTTGTCTCCGGTTATGACTGGAGAGACGGCCTCGGCGACCCCGACCGCCGGCCTCCCCGCAAGAACCCGGCCTGGCAGGGGATCGAACATAATGATGTCGGCCTTCATGAATTCATGGCTTTCTGCCGGCTGGTGGGAGCAGAACCTTATATAGCCGTCAACAGCGGCCAGGGCAATGAAACCATGGCCGCTGATGAGGTGGAATACGTTAATGGCTCTGCTGATACCCCGATGGGCCGGCTCCGGGCCCAGAACGGTCATCCCGAGCCCTTCAACTGCCGCTTCTGGTCGATAGGCAACGAGATGTACGGCGACTGGCAGCTGGGTCACATGCCGCTTTCGGATTATGTCAGGAAGCATAACCGGATGGCTGAAGCCATGAAGGCCAGGGACCCGAATATCCGGCTGATTGCCGTGGGAGCCATCGGGGACTGGAGCCGAGGCATGCTGGAAGCCTGTGCCGGTCACCTGGATTACATCAGCGAACATTTTTACGTGGGGGAGCGCCCGGGTCTTCTGAGCCACGTCTACCAGGTCCCCCGGGCCATAAGAAGGATTGCCGAGGCTCACCGTGAGTACCGAAAAACAATTCCGCAATTGAAGGGTCGGGATATCCGGATTGCCCTGGACGAGTGGAATTACTGGTATGGACCATACGTTTATGGTGAACTGGGCACCCAGTATTTTCTGAAAGACGCCCTGGGCATTGCTGCCGGGCTGCATGAATATTACCGCCAGGCCGACCTCATCTACATGGCCAACTATGCCCAGACCGTTAACGTCATCGGAGCCATTAAGACCTCAAAAACCGAAGCCGTATTCGACACCACCGGTCTGGTGCTGAAGCTTTATCGCCAGGAATTCGGCACCGTGCCGGTTAAGGTCTCCGGCCAGCCCGAACCTCTGGATGTCATGGCCGCCTGGAAGGAAGACGGAAAGACGCTGACCGTGGCCGTGGTCAACCCGACGGCCGAAAAACAGACCCTGGCCCTGGACCTGGCCGGGTTCCGGGTGAAGGGCGTGGAGAAAATTCTGAGAATAACCGGACCGCACGAGAAAGCCTGTAACG
>JANLGB010000170.1 GCA_024653405.1 Candidatus Saccharicenans sp. | reverse complement strand
TTAACTCCGGGGAGAGCTGGAGCAAAGCTTCTCTGACCAGGGCGGCTTTCTCCTGACTCAGATATCTGGCCTCGGGCTGGTCAGCCTCGGCCGCCGTGGGCCTAATGTCTTCCAGGTCAGTGCGTTGTGATTTTTCCAGCCTGGTTCTCCGGAACTCGTCAATCAGGAAGTTCCTGGCCAGGGTCAGAAACCAGGAGCTGAAATCACGTTCAAAATCATACTTGCCCAGGGAATGGTAGAGTTTCAGGAATATCTCCTGGGTCAGGTCTTCAGCTTCCTGGGGGCTACCGGCAAACCGGTAGGCCAGGTTGAAGATTTTCCGGGAATAAAGGTCAACTAACATTTTCCAGGCTTCCGCCTCTCCTTTCAGGCAATTTCTGACAATCTCTTTCACTTCCACGCACGTCATCCCGGTAGACGAAATTTACCTGGAAAAAGTTCCCTGAACCAGCCATCAGGCCGGGAAAAGGCGAAATGGTTGATCCTCGGGGCTTTGACAATCTCAGGCTTAGCTATATTATTAAGGATAAAGGCTGAGGATGCAACTTTTCTGAGGCCGGGTGGTTTATGAATAGCAGGATGGATGAGCAGGCACTCATGGAAAGAGTGAAGGAAGGGGATGAGTCTGCCTTCTGTCAGCTGCTTGGTCTGTACAAGGATAAAATAGTCAATTTCCTTTACCAGGTAACGGGGGATTACCAGCTGGCGGTAGACCTGTCACAGGAAACCTTTATTCGGGTTTATTTCAAGGCTAAGAAATACCGGCCGATAGCCCCGGTCTCAGCCTGGATCTATTCCATTGCGGCCAACCTGGCCCGGACCGAAAAAAAGAAGCTTAGCCGTCACCCGTCGGTGCCGCTGGAGGAAATAACCAACAATTATTCTTCAGGCAGTTATTCCCTGGACCATAACGACCCCGGCCTGATGAGGAACGTCAGGATGGCCTTGAACAGGCTTCATCCCCGTTACCGAATCCCGGTTATCCTCAAGGATGTGGAAGGCTTTTCCCAGGAGGAAATTGCTCAGCTGCTGAAGCTACCGCTGGGAACGGTCAAGGCCAGGATCAGTCGGGGCCGGGAATATCTCCGGCGCTGGCTGGAGGAAGGCCGGGAAATAAAAAACAGGAAAGATGGCAGCGAAAATGAAACGGAAATCGATAATCTGGAATTATAGATATGGAGAGCTGAGATGGACCCTGAAAGATATTTAAAAAACCTGGAACGGGTGACTGCCCCGGCGGGATTTGAGGCGGTCGTCCTGACCAGAGTACGGGAACAAAAAATAAAGAGGGTCAGGCTGCGCCGGTTAGAATTCAGCCTGGCCGGAGCGGCAGCGCTGCTCCTGACCGGGATCCTCGTCTTTTCCCCGGGGCTGAGAAAATCTCCTGTGTCCACGGTAGCCGGGCTCAGCCCGGAAGGAGAGAAGGGGAAGGTTGTTCACCTGGTAGAACCACTGGACCTGAGGCGGGAAATGCGCCGCGCGGCCAGCGAAGCTCAAACCGTCTTCATTCTGGAGCAGGTGTCTGACAACTGGATTCAGCAAATCAGCTACTGAGGAGGAATGAAATGAGAGCTGAGAACAGAATTTTAAGTCTGACCCTGGTGGTTTGGCTGGTTTTCTTGGCCGGTTATTTCAGCCCGGCTTTTGCCGCACCCGAGCCCCAGGCCAGTGAGATCGTTAAGAAGGCTTCACCGGCCGTGGTCAGGGTGGAGGTGCGTGATGGCTTGAAACGGGTGGCCACGGGGGTGATTATCGATAAGGAAGGTTATATTGCCACCACGGCCCTGATTTCACCCCGGGGCGACCAACTGACGGTAGTCGATAACAATGGCCATCGTTATGAGGCCGATTTTCTCGGCTTTGACCCGGAAACCAGAATTGCCTTTCTCCAGGTCAAGGATAAGAAACTTCAGGCGGTAAGCGCTGGTTCCGCGGCCAACCTTAAGCCTGGCTCTTGGGTCTGTGCTCTGGGAATTGCTCCCGATTCCGGCCTGACGGTAACCCAGGGAATAGTCAGCTCCGTGGCTCCGGACCGCTTGCGGCTGAACATTTGGATAACACCTGGCATGAGTGGCGGCCCGGTGCTGGACGAGAAGGGCCAGCTGGTTGGCTTGTTGCGCGGAGTCTATGCCGAAGAAAGCCCGATCGTTTTCCGCTTCCGGGACCGGGAAGCTACCGGAACCGGTTATGTCTTCAGCCAGGCTGAGGCCCCGGCGGCGGGGATGGCCATGGCCATCCCGGTCGAGGTGGTTCAAAAGGTATTCCAGGAAATTAAGACCAAAGGTCGGGTGGAAAGAGGCTGGCTTGGTGTGTCCATCGCCGAGGATCGGGCAGGCCGAGTGCTGATAACCGGCGTGGAGGAGAAAAGCCCGGCCGAACTGGTCAAATTGAAACCCGGGGACATAATACTGAAAATCGACGGCCAGGAAATCGGCTCTTCCGACCAGCTGGTATCGGAAATAAGAAGCAGGCGGCCCGGTCAAGATATAAATCTGACCATAGAGAGAGATGGCCAGACCCAGGAAATTAAGGTCAAGCTGGGAGCAGTGCCGGAAGAAGAAGCCCGCCGGGAGCTCGAACTGAGATTCCCCGACCTATTTCGCCGGTGGCCCGGTCTACCCTCCAGGCCGGCTTTACCAGATTTTCCGGAAGGAGAAAAGTTCGAGTTTGAGTTCGGCTTCGAAAATTACCGCTATATAGGAGTTTACCTGGAGCAGTTGAACCCCGAACTATCGAAGTATTTTGGAATTTCTGAAGGGCGTGGCCTTCTGGTGTCCAGAGTGAATGCCGACAGCCCGGCCGACAAAGCCGGGTTAAAAGTGGGCGATGTGATCGTGGCGGCTGATGGTCAGCGGGTGGAAACCCTGGAGGCTCTAACCAATCTGATTCAGAAAAAGAAGAAAGGCGAGAAGATTTCCCTGGAGATACTCCGGGATAAGAAAAAGATGAAAATTGAAGTGGAAGTGGCCGAAGAACAGAGAAGAAACTGGCCGGGAATAGGCCGGTTTTCCGAAGAACTGCAGGAAGCCACCGGGAAATATCAGGAACAACTGAAAAAAACCTATGAAACCTGGCAAAAAGAAAACCAGGAGCAGCTCAAAAAGGTGCAGGAAGAACTGGCCAGGCTCAAACCCCAGCTGGAGGAACAGGCCAGAAAAATTTATAAGGAGAGTCAGGAGCTGAGCCAGAAATTAGGGCAACTGTATCCGGAATCCTTTAGAAGAATCTGAAGACCTGCTCCATTCTCCATACCAGGGCGGGATTTATCCCGCCCTTTTATTTTTTCTGGCTGAAGGATTTTCGCGGCTTGGGATTGCTCAGCCAGTGCTGAAGGCGGCGCTCAAATTCTTCGGCCGGCAGGCGGCAGCTGGAATAAAAACCCCGGGCCTGGCGTTGCCGGAAAGCTTCATAGAGAATGATCCCTACCGAGACAGACAGGTTTAGGCTCTGGACCATGCCCACCATCGGTATCCTGAGGCGGTAATCCGAAAGGTCCAGGGCCCGGCTGGAGACCCCTTCGGATTCATTTCCGAAGACTATGGCTATGGGCTGGCAATAGTCTATCTCGGTATAGGGAATGGAGTTTTCAGTCAGAGTGGTCGCGGCAATGAGGAACCCCTGGCTTTTTAAGAACTCCAGACAGTCGGCGGTGGTCTCATGGAAATGGATGTCCAGCCATTTCTCGGCCCTGGTGGAGATGGCTTCGTTGAAGGTCACCTGGTCCGGCTGGCTGGAGATGATATGCAAATGGAGAACGCCGCTGGCCTCGCAGGTCCGGGCTACGGCGCTGGCATTATGGCTGATGGCCACCTCCTCCAGCACTACTCTCAAGTCGGGCTGTCGCCTGGACAGCACTGAAATGATGCGGTCCCGTCTCCTGTCAGTGGGCATATATGATTTATAACAGATAGAAGATAAGTTGGCAATGGACTGGAGGCCGGATCGCAGAATCCTGACAGTTAAGTTCCGGTTTCAGCCTTATAAATAACAGAATTGTCAGGGTCACCGCCCTTCTAGGCCTTCTCTCTGGCTTATTCTTTCTGGCCCGAAAGCCAGCCGAGAACCTGTGGAGTAATGGCTGGCCTCAGTGGTTTATATCGCTGGCTAACTGGTTTAATTCCCAATCCTGATTTGATGAAACCTCGTGAATTTAGGCTCCTTTAGGGTTCTTATTTCTGACGACAGTTTCTCGTAGCCCTGAATCCTAAAACCTTGAAAAACTCCAGGGATTTTTTTATAGTTAATTAGCCTGAAGGTTGCCGGAGTGGCGGAATTGGCAGACGCGCTGGACTCAAAATCCAGTCCGAATCACTTCGGGTGTGGGTTCGACTCCCTCCTCCGGCACTTTTAATTCCGACCCGAATCTGGGGAAAATATTAATGCCAGACCTCTGACCTTTTTATGTTCTCACTGTATTTCCCCGGGGAAAATTGTGGCTAGGAAAAATGGCCAGCTAGAAGATTAAAACACTCCGGCCGGTTCTTCTTTCTTCTTCATTCTTTTTCCAACTTCAGTAGCCTGGCTATATATCTTCCAGGCCGCATAGGTCCTGCTTGACAATTAAGTCGCTACGGATTTAATATCAGCTGAGTAATAATACAATGCTCTCGCTCCATCTTTTTCCGGGAGGTTCAATGACTGGAGGGATAAGAGTGCATTTTTTTGTTTAGGCCGGATGAAAATAATTCATCCAGGGTATAGGTATATTAGAAAAGGAGGGAAGTAGATGAAAAAAGCATTTTTCACCACATTTCTGACACTTTGGCTCCTGTCAGCCGGTCTGGCTTTGGGTCAGATCACCCCAGAAGGTATGATTACCGGGAAGGTGCTGGATGACCAGGGCAACCCGCTGCCGGGAGTCAACGTCGAAGCCACCAGCACCAGGCTGGTAGGGAAAGCCACAGCGGTCACCGACGCCAACGGCATCTACCGTTTGATGGCCCTGCCCTCGGGTTATTATGAAATCGTCTTTAGCCTGCCCGGTTTCAAGAAACTGGTGAGAAAGGATGTTTACCTGGCCCTTTCTCAGAATCTGGTCTTGAATGTGGCTCTGGAGCCGGCGGCTATTGAAGAAGAAGTGACTGTCCCACGACCGTCACTTCT
>JANLGB010000016.1 GCA_024653405.1 Candidatus Saccharicenans sp. | reverse complement strand
CGCCGTCTCTACGCTGCCCGTCAGGATAAAACCATTTTCATCCGGGCCGATGCCAAGCTGCCCTTCAGCAAGGTCATGGAAGTCATGGATATCTGCAAGGGCGCCGGTGTAGAAACGCTGGCCATCATTCCCGAGAAATTCGAAGAATAACCCCCTCGATTCCCACCAGCGCTGACCGCTAATAAAAAAGGGGCCTCCGATAGGCCCCTTTTTTTATGGCCTTATATTTTTATTTCTGGATGATCGGGCCGATCACTTCCCGCGAGATGACCAGGCGCTGGATCTCGTTGGTTCCTTCGTAAATCTGAAGCAGCTTGGCGTCGCGCACCAGTTTTTCCACCGGGTAATCCTTCATGTAGCCGTAGCCGCCCAGAATCTGCAGGGCTTCGAGTGAGGCCCACATGGCCAGGTCAGAACCGAAGCACTTGGCCATGGCTGAATTCAGGCCGCAGGGCAGCCCCTTATCCACCATCCAGGCCGCCTTCCAGACCAGCAAGCGAGCGGCTTCAATCTCCATGGCCATCTGGGCAATCTTGAAAGCGATAGCCTGAAAAGTGGCAATGGGCTTGCCAAATTGCACCCGGGTTTTGGCGTAATCAACGGCGTATTCCAAAGCCGCCCGGGCTAGGCCGACACCGGCCGCGCCGACAGCCGAGCGGGTTCGGTCAAAGGTCCTCATGGCGATGAGGAATCCCTGGCCAACCCGACCCAGAACGTTTTCAGCCGGGACCCGGACATCCTCAAAGAAAATCTCAGCCGTGTTGGAGGCCCGGTGGCCCATCTTGTCTTCTATTTTCCCGATAGATATCCCCGGGTTATCCCGCGGCACCAGGAAAGCGGTAATACCCCTGGCTCCTTTTTCCGGGGCGGCGTTGGCGAAGACCACGTACAGACTGGCCACTCCGCCGTTGGTGATGAAACACTTGGAACCATTGAGCACATAATCTGACCCGTCCTTGCGAGCCACGGTCTTGATGGCCGAAGTATCGGAGCCAGCTTCCCTTTCGGTCAGGCAGTAAGAAGCAAAGGCCATTTTCTGGCTGAAGGGAGTCAAGAATTTTTTCTTCTGGTCTTCGGTCCCGAACAGGATAATCGGAGTGAAGGCCAGAGAGTTGGCCATCATCGTGGTGTACATGCCGGCACAGCCCCAGGCCAGCTCTTCCGAGATTATGGCCACTTCCAGGTCGCTCAACCCGCCGCCGCCGTATTCCACCGGGACGTTACAGGTCAGGAAACCCGCTTCGAACGCCTTCTGCATGACCTCTTCCGGAAATTTTTCCTCGCGGTCGTAAAGGGCAGCTTTGGGCCTCATCTCCTTTTCGGCAAAGGAGTGGGCCATATCCTGCAAAGCTTTAAGTTCTTCGCTGAGCTCAAAGGAAATCACGTCGCACCTCTCATAAATAAAATGTCTTAAGCCCTGGTGATGGAGCTTTTATAATTTATCAGCCGCCATTTGTCAACAGGGAGTGGTCGCCCTCCCGGAAGATCCCAACCCCAGCCAGAAGGCAAAAAGGCTAAGTAGATGGGAGGCAAAGGCAAGAGGAGACGGTTGAGCCAGTTCAGGGTTAAACCGGACCATAAATTAGCCAGGCAGGCGGATTAATAAAACTATCGTTCGGAATTTTTGGCCAAGTACTATTATCCTGTCTGAGTTTATTTTTACCCGGGCCGTTAGCGCCTTTTTCGGATTGAAAAAAGCTTCTCCTTGTTATATAAAAAACTTCCCTTTATTTTATTTATAAGATTGAGAAAGGATTTATAAGATGAAAATCTACGAGTCCCTGGGTATGGCCATACCGGAGGTCCTTCTGCCGCGGGAAGAGGTGGACCTCCAGAAGTGGGCGGTGATTGCCTGCGACCAGTACACCTCTGAGCCCGAGTACTGGCACCGGGTGGAAGAGCTGGTGGGCGATTCTCCTTCCACCCTCCACCTGATCTATCCCGAAGTTTACCTGAACGCCCCGGACAAAGACCAGCGCATCGCCAGGATCCAGGCCACCATGAAGGATTACCTCAAGCGGGGGCTTTTCCGGCCGCTATCGGGGATGGTTTACCTCGAACGCCAGACTGCCCACGGCTGGCGGCGAGGGCTGCTTTTTTGCCTGGACCTTGAAGCTTACGATTATAACCCCCGGGCCTGCAGCCTCATCCGGGCCACCGAAGGCACCATCCTGGAAAGGATTCCCCCCCGGTTGAAGATAAGAGAAGGAGCGGTGCTGGAAGTGCCCCATATCATGATTCTCATTGATGACCCGGCCAACCTGACCATCGGACCGGCCACCGACCACAGTCGGGAGCTCCAAAAGCTCTATGACTTAGAGCTGATGTTCGAGGCCGGCCGGGTGCGGGGCTTCCTGGTGAACGAACCCCGGGTGGAAAAGATGATCCTGGACGGCTTGAACCGGCTGGCCAGCCAGCGGGAGTTTGAGAAGCGATACAACCTGCCGGAAGGCACTTCCCTGCTGCTGTTCGCCGTAGGCGACGGCAACCACTCTCTGGCCACGGCCAAGACCATCTGGGAAAAAACCAAGGCTGCTGCCAGGCGGCCGGAGGAGCTGGGAAACTCTACCCTGCGCTATGCCCTGGTAGAAGTGGTTAACCTGCATGATGATTCCCTGGTCTTCGAGCCTATACACCGGGTGTTGTTCGAGGTCAAAAATCCTGAGGACCTGGAACGGGAGCTCAGCCACTTTTTTGAGGGGCGGGTGGAGTTTCGGGAACACGGCAACTTCGAGGAGCTAAAGGCGGTGGTCAAGGCCCGGAAAGAAAAGGAACAGATTGCCGGGATAATCCGGCAGGAAAGTTTCCAGTCCATCAAATTCCTGAAACCGGCTCACAACCTGACCGTCGGCAGCCTGCAGTCCTTCCTGGACGATTACCTGAAAAAGAAGGCGGCTTCGGGTCTGGATTATGTCCACGGCGACGAGTCGCTGCTCCACCTCAGCCGGAAAAAACCGGGCAACCTGGGCTTTTACCTGCCGGCCATGGACAAGGGCCAGCTTTTCCCGACAGTTATCCTGGACGGGGCCCTGCCCAGAAAAACTTTCTCTATGGGCGAAGCCTGGGAGAAGCGCTTTTACCTGGAAGCCAGGAAACTCGTCGACTGAGAAGAAGTTGGCCGGACCTTCTGCACTTTACTTAACGCTTCAATCACCCGGCCCGGGCCATCGCCGGGGTTCGCTTCTTCAATCCTTCTTCAGAATTTCGGGGTCAGGAAAATTGATGGGTTGTTGATTCTGGCCAGCAGTGGTGGCCACATCTTAATATATGAATATCCATTCATATATCAGCTGGGCGGGAATTTTCGGGAACTAACAGAAAAAACAGAGCGGCTCAGAGCAGTTCCTGGAATTTCCGGTCAGCCTGCAGTTTCAGCCAGAGAGTTTCAGGCCGGGTGTCGCGTTCCACCAGAAGTTCGATGACCGGAACGCCGGACTGGCGCAGGAAATCAACCAGCGGCCCGGTCCTTTCCAGGTAGAGGCGATAGCGATGGACAATCACTTCCAGGCGGTCATCTTCCCGCCCCCGACGTTCGCCGTCGAGGTTGGCCAGGATTCGCCTGACGGCCACCTCTTCGGGGCAATCCAGGTTGATGACCAGGGCTATATGAACCAGGTCCTCCAGCCAGGCCACCTGGGCCCGGTGCCGCAGCAGCCCGTTGAGCAGCAGGATATCGTCAGGGCCGGCCCCGGTCCTGGAGAGATAATACCTGAAGATTTTCCGCACCAGTTCTTGATCGCCCTCTTCAAACAGGCTGGAAGTCTGGAGCGATTGCCGCACCCGGGCCAGCTCCGCTGGGCTGAAAGCTTCGGCCGGAGGTGCGGTAGCTTCTGGCGCCGTCTCTGCCCCGGCCCCGGGCTTTCCGGCATTTTCGGGCCTGATCATTTCCCTGAGCAGCCGGCCGAAGTCAAAATGCCAGAACCTTTTTCCCGGAAGGGGTTGTTTTTCCAGGCAGTCTCCGAGCGGACTCTTGCCCGAGCCGGGCGGACCAGTTATTAAAAAAGCTTTCATTGAACGGCGGTAGAAGAGTGCGCCCGGCAGGGCTCGAACCTGCGGCCTACTGATTCGTAGTCAGTCGCTCTATCCAACTGAGCTACGGGCGCAAACCCAGAACTCCTAAATATTATCTTAGGAGCCTGAATTTTTCAACCGGCCTCAGTCGATTCTTAGAACCGCCGCCCCGTTGATCAGGCTGTGCTTGATGTCATAAAGAGCCCGGTTAGCCTCGGCCAGCGGGTAAACACTGACTTCGGTTCTGACCGGAACTTCGGCCGCAATCTTCAGGAACTCGGCTCCGTCCTGTCTGGTAGCATTGGCCACACTTTTCAGGCACTTTTCGTGATAGAGCTCACGGCCGTAATCAAGCTCCGGGATGGGGCTCAGGTAAATGCCGGCCAGGGCGACCGTTCCACCCCGGTCCACCGCCCGCAAGGCCAGTCTGGCCACCTCCCCGGCCGGGGCAAAAACAATGGCGCTGTCCAGCTTGTCCGGCGGCAGCTCGTCTGGTTTCCCGGCCCAGCAGGCCCCCAGCTCCAGTGCTTGTTTCCGGTGGTTCGGGCTGCGGGAGAAAACGTACACCCGGCACTTCCAGTGAGTGGCCACCTGGATGGTGACGTGAGCCGAAGCTCCAAAACCATAAAGTCCCAGCTTTTCGCCCGGCTTGATGCGGCTCAAACGCAGGGCCCGGTAGCCGATGATCCCGGCGCACAGTAAGGGAGCTGCCTGTTCGTCGGGAAAATTTTCCGGAAGTTCGTAGGCAAAGTTTTCCGGCACCACCAGGTATTCGGCATAACCCCCATCCACCTGGTAGCCGGTGAACCTGGCCTGGAGACAGAGGTTCTCCCGGCCGCTGCGGCAAAAACGGCACTGGCCGCAGGCCTGATGAAGCCAGGCCGCTCCCACCCGGTCACCTTTCCTGAAGAGCAACGTTTCCCGGCCGCTCTGCTCCACGGTTCCCACCACCTGGTGCCCGGGAATCCGGGGCAGGCTGACCCCCGGCAATTCCCCTTCGGCCGTGTGCAGGTCGGTGTGGCAGAGGCCGCAATACTTAACTCTGACCAGGATTTCACCCGGGCCGGGAACCGGCCGGTCCACTTCCCTGAGCTCCAGCGGATTTTCCTCCACCGGCTTGAAGCCGGTGATGACCATGGCTTTCATCTTCCCCCTCCCCCTTCATTCGGATTTCAAGGCCTTTTTCCGGTTGACCTTCTGACTCAAGCGGTCCACTCTTTTCTGAAAGTCCTGCTCATATTTTAAGTTCCGCCCCCGGGAAAGAGCCAGGCCGTCCAGGGCATATTTCAGAGCTTCTTCCGGTTCTTTCTTGTGATGCTCGAAATAAATGGCCAGCTCTCGGAAGCACTCTAGGTCCTCGCTGTTTTCCAACAGGTCTCGCCACAGCTCCAGCGACCGCTCCCACTGCTTCTTCCGCTTGAAGTACTGGGCCAGGTTTTTCCGGACCCGGGTTGAAACCGGTTCGGGCAAGGTCCGGCTCAGGGATTTCTCGTAGAAAACCACCGACTTTTCCACCTGCCCGGCCCGTTCCAGGATCTTGCCCACGCCCAGGAGCTCGGTGGCTTCAAGGTCAACCTCGCTTTCCTCCAGACTGCGGGAAACCAGCAGGGCCCCGGCCACCACCACCCCGTAGAGAGACATGAGGTCCTCCTGGTTGTGGTAAAAAATTGGTTCAACCAGGGAAAAATCGCCGTTCCTCAAATACTGGAAATAGCGCCAGGGGATTTCTTCCGACGGAATGTCCTCGGCCCGGTCCACCCCCAGGTGGCTCAGGGCCAGGTCGTACAGGCGACAGCTTTCGTACTTATGCTTCCACAGGTGCCTGGCCGAGAACAGGAAGTCCAGGTGGGGCAGGCCGCTCAGCACCAACCGCAGGCGGTTAAGGGTGAACCTGGTCTCCAGCAGCGGCAGGTCGAAGCCCTTGCCGTTGTAAGAAACGACCGAGGTAAAGTTCTTTTCTTCCAGAAGTTGTTTCAGGTCGGCCAACATCCGGCCCTCGGCCGCCAGGTCGTTCAGGAAATACTGGACAATCTTGAAAGTGTCGTTCTCAAAGAAACCCAGGCCCACCAGGAAAGGCACGGTCCCGGTGCCCCCGGACAGCCCGGTGGTCTCCAGGTCGACCAGCACCGCTCCGGCCAGCGACAGGCTCTCAAACTGTTGATCCCGGGCCAGGACGGCCAGCACCGGACCGGGGATATCCAGCCCGACCGACAACGGAATCTGGCCATAGCGGGCTTCCAGTTTATAGCTGTTTTCCACCACCAGGAAAGGCTGCTGTCCGGGGCTGCGGCTCGGACTGGCCGACGGCGTCTGCGGTCGCTCTTTTTTTTCTGCCTTCTGCTTTCTTGAAATTTCCAGCAGTCGTTCCAGCTTTTCCCTGGTGGTTAGGTCTTTCTGGGAATTGATATTCCGCCAGAGCTCCTTGACCTTGTCCTGGGACTGGCCCTTAGCTTTTTTCTTCAACGATTCCCTGAGGTCATCTATGTCCATTTTTCACTCTTGGCTTGCAGACTTCTTAATTATACTCCAGACCCGACTCTTAGCACCTTATTTCATTATTTCATTATTTCATTTAAAGCCACCGGCCAGGCCAGCCGCCAGCTTTTATTCTCCCATAAACTGCAGGTAAATGTTCCTGGTCCGGGGGCGGTTATCAAAATCCACCAAGACGAGCTGTTGCCAGACACCCAGCTGCAACCGCCCCCCGGCAAAGGGCACCTGGAGGGATGGGCCGATGAGAGCCGCCCGCAGGTGTGAAAAACCGTTGGCATCTCCCCAGCGTTCATCGTGATGATAGCTGCGGCTGCTGGGCACCAGTTTTTCCAGCAGCTCCGACAGGTCCTTGACCAGTCCCGGTTCATATTCGATGGTGGTTACCGCGGCGGTTGAGCCCTGGATAAAAACCAGGACCTGCCCTGACTGCAGACCGCTCTGCTGAAGTTTTTGCTGAACCTGCGGTGTCAGGTCCTTGAGATCGTTATAGCCCCGGGTGGATACGGTTATTGAATCGTTAACGATTTTCATCCTACACTCCCTGCTTTGAGTCCAGCCGGGAAACTCCCGGTTCCTGAAATTAAATCGCGAAAAGCGCCTGCTCGCTTCCTTAACCTAAAGACAACCTGGCGGCCGCTCTGTCCGGGCCATCGCAGCCAACGTCTGACCCAGTCCGGAAGGCTGCAGGCTGTAAACTCCGCTCCTCCAGGTGAAAGCTCGGGCCAGCTGTCGCCGTTAATTTTTTCCACTCTTTACTATAGACGATTGAGACTTAGGTTTCAAAAGCCCGCTTGAATAGGCTCCGGTTTTTTTGGCTTAAAAAGGACTTCTAGAATTAATAATAAATAATATTTTTTTGATTGAGAACCTGACCGGCCCAAAAGGACTCCTGCCGGGAATGGCGGTCTGAAGACAGGCCCGACGGCGAATTCTTAGTCATCACTAAAATTTATGGACGGGTAATTAACACCATTCGGTGATGGTCATCGGCCAAAACCAGAAAGCATTTTCCAGCTCTGGATTATTTATTGGAAATCTGGATAGAATTACAATATAAAAAAACTGAAAGGCAGCTATCATGAACCGTCACCAATTCCTGGCTTTTGACCTGGGAGCTGAAAGCGGCCGGGCCATGCTGGGGCAGCTTGAAGCCGGCCGCCTCAAACTGCAGGAACTGCACCGTTTCCCCAATAAGACACTCTATCTGGATAATCACCTCCACTGGAATATCTATTACCTGGTTGAAGAAATCAGAAAAGTCCTCCAGGACTGCCGGAAGAACGGCCTGGAGATAACCAGCCTGGGAGTTGATACCTGGGGAGTGGATTTCGGTCTGCTCGATGCCCGGGGCAACCTGCTGGCCCTTCCCTACTGTTACCGGCATCGCTCATTTCCCGCAGCCATGGAGCGGTATTTCCGCAGTTATTCCCCAGAAGAACTATACCAGCTGACGGGAATTCAGTTCCTGCCCTTTAATTCCCTGTTTCAGCTTTACTCGCTGCTCGAGGAGAATCCGGAGCTTCTCCGCTCGGCCCGGCGCCTGCTGTTTACGCCCGATATCATTAATTATCTTTTGACTGGAAAGCAGGCCACCGAACTGACCATCGCCTCCACTTCTCAGCTCCTTTCACCCTTCAGCCGGAAGTGGTTGCCCGAACTCCTGGACAGGATGGGAATTGAGGCGGCTATCCTTCCAGAAATAAATAAGCCAGGAACCAGGCTCGGCCGGGTGTCGGGCTGGTTGCTGGACGATGGCCTGCCGGAAATTGAGGTCATCCAGGTGGCCAGCCATGATACAGCCTCGGCCGTGGCCGCCGCCCCGGGTGAGGGACAGGACTGGCTGTATATCAGTTCCGGGACCTGGTCGCTCGTCGGAGTGGAACTCCTGGAACCGGTGGTCAGTCCGGAGTCTTTCGCCGCCAATTTCACCAACGAAAGCGGACTGGGGCGAACCATTCGCCTCCTGAAAAACGTCACCGGGCTCTGGCTGCTGCAGCAGTGCCGCCGGGTGTGGTCGAAGAGCGGGGAGCTGAGTTATGAGCAGCTGGTGGAGAGGGCAGCCCGGGCTCGGCCCTTCCAGTTGTACCTGGACCCCGACGCTCCCGATTTCCTGCACCCGGACAACATGGTCGAAGCCATCAATTCTTACGCCCGCCGGACCGGGCAGAAAGAACCGGCCGATAGCGGGACCACCGTCCGGGCCATCCTGGAAAGCCTGGCCTTCAAGTACCGGCTGGTGGTGGAAGAACTAAGCCGGCTGACCGGTCGCCGGTTCCGCACCATTCATATAATAGGAGGCGGCTCCCGCAACCAGCTCCTGAACCAGTTTACGGCCGAAGCCACCGGACTGAGGGTGCTGGCCGGGCCAGACGAAGCTACCTCGGCCGGCAATATTCTGGTCCAGGCCCTGGCCGCCGGCCTGCTGCGGACCAGCCAGGAGATAAGGCAGGTGGTGCGGCAGTCATTCGAGATAAAAGAATTCATTCCTCAGCAGCCGGCAGCCTGGGCTGAACGTTACCAGGATTTTCTCCGGATTACTGGGAAATCCTAAAGCTGGTCCCCGGTCTGGGTCCGGGCTTGACACCGGAGCCTTAAAATTATAAAAAATCTTCATTCAGGAGGGTTGGTAATGGACTTGACTCTGGTGGACAAACGTTACCGCGAAGCCCGGGAGAGATATGCCGACCTGGGAATAGACACGGAAAAGGCGCTGGCTCAGCTCCAGAACTTCCAGCTTTCGATTCACTGCTGGCAGGGAGATGATGTCCAGGGCTTTGAGTGGCAGGAAATCAGCTTCGGGGGCTCAGGGCTTCAGGTGACCGGCCATTATCCCGGTCGGGCCAGGAACGCGGCCGAACTCCGCCAGGACCTGGAAAAAGCCCTGTCCTTGATTCCGGGCCGTCATCGAGTGAACCTTCACTCCATCTACGGTGAATTCAACGGGCCGGTCGAAAGAAACGAGTATGAACCCTCTCATTTCCGGGGCTGGCTGGAATGGGCCAAGTCGCTCAATATCAAGCTGGACTTTAACGCCACCTGTTTCGGCCACCCCAAGGCCGCCTCGGGCCTGACCCTTAGTCATCCCCGGAAGGAAATCAGGAAATTCTGGGTCGAACATGTTAAGTGCTGCCGTAAAATCGCCGCCTTCTTCGGCCGGGAACTCAAGTCCTACTGCCTGCATAACCTCTGGATTCCGGATGGCCTGAAGGACATTCCCTCCGACCGCTGGCTTTATCGCCAGATTCTTTACAACTCGCTGGAAGAGATCTTCGAGCTGGAGTTCAGCCAGACTCTGCTCATGGATGCCCTGGAAAGCAAACTCTTCGGCCTGGGCAGCGAGGCTTTCGTCGTCGGTTCTCATGAATTTTACCTGGCTTACGCCCTTAAAAAGAACAAAATGGTCTGCCTGGACCTGGGCCATTTCCACCCGACCGAATCGGTGGCCGACAAGCTTTCGGCCATCCTCCAGGTCAGCAGCGAGCTGCTGCTCCACCTCAGCCGGGGCCTGCGCTGGGACAGCGACCACGTGGTCATCGGCAACGACGACCTGGACACCCTGGCCGAAGAAATCATCAATTCCCCCTTCCCGGAAAAAATTCACCTGGCCCTGGATTATTTTGATGCTTCGATGAACCGGGTGGGAGCCTGGGTGCTGGGAGCCCGGTCCACCCTGCGCAGCCTGTTACGGGCCCTGCTTCTTCCCTGGGATAAGATCAAGCAGGCCGAACTGGCCGGCGATAGCCTGGCCAAGCTGGCCTGGCGGCAGGTGGCCCGGGACCTGCCCCTGGGGGCAGTCTGGGATTACTACTGCCTGAACCACAACACCCCGCCAGAAAATCTGTGGCTGGCCGAAATCAAAGATTATGAAGAACAGGTCCTGAGCCAGCGCTGACCGACCGCCGCCAGCCCGGGTTTGACTATTCGTTTGAAGCTGCATTAAACTATGCCCGACCGACGACCATGACCGCAGAAGATAAGATTAGAGACCAGGCCGGTTCTGAGCTGGAAGATGAGGCCCGGGCCTTTCAACAGGCCCGGGAGCTGGTCCTGGCTCTGGCCAACACGATTTCTGCCCTGAAGATTTTCCCGGCCCACCATTCCTCGGCCATCCATTTCCGCCAGGACTTCATCTCCAGGCTTAAGGCTTTTCTCGACCGCTACCAGAAGCTGGAACTGGAAATCGGGGAGTTCGCTTTCTATTACCAGGGCAAACCCGTTTACCAGGATGAAATCTCCAGCAAGAGTCTCCCCTTCTTTTTCTACAAGGACGGGCTGCGGGTCCTGGCCCTGTACCAGGGAATGGACGAGCAGGAAATCAGCGAATTCTTGGAGCTCGTCCGGAGCGAATCGGCTAAGCCGGCTGAGGAATCAGACCTGGTCAACGCCCTGTGGTTAAAAGACCTGGCCAATGTTCAGTACTATGCCCCGGAAGAATTCATCGAGAATCGCATCCTGGAAGAAAGGGCCGAAAGTCTGAACAAGAGGGGTCTACAGATCATACCCCAGGAGCTGGCCAACCGGGTGGTAGAAATCAACGTCGACCGGCAGAAGATTTTTTCTGGCCAGGTCGAGCTGCGCCCGGAAGAAAAACAGGTCCTGGAGTCTTTCCAGGACCAAGAATTTCCCGACCTGCCAGAAACCTGGCAGCAAACCCTGAGTTTCGAGGAAGGTGAGGCCGAGAGCCGACCGGAAAAGCCAGAAGAAATTCCAGGCCAGGGAAAAACTGCTGGCAGCCTGCCGGAAAAAGTGGCCCTCAACCGGGAAGAGCTGGACACCCTGAACCGGCTAATCGAAAGAAACCGCCAGCTCTCACCCGAAGAAGAATTTCTCAACCTGATGATGGAAATCCTGGCTCAGGAAAGGGACCCGGAGCAATACCGGGCTAACCTGGACATCCTGCGCGGTTTCTACCAGGAAAGCCTCAAAGCCGGCCGTTTTGAAATACCGATTATGCTAGACCGGAAAATTAAGGGCCTGAAAGCTTTGATCGGTCAGGACCAGCCGGAAAAGCTGCCGCTGCTTGAGGAGTTCGCCGTCGCCACCTCCAGCCTGCAGATTCTGGATGAAGTCAGGAAACTGGTCGACCAGAAAGTCGAGCTAAATTATCAGGCGCTGTTTGACTACGTGAAACAATTCGGAGACCGGGCCCTGCCCTTCCTGGCCGAACTCTACGAAAAAATTAATCAACAGGAGTTCAGGGCCAGTGTACGCCAATTAGTCCGGAGTAAACTTCAGGAAAATCCAGCCCTGGCGGCCGCCTTCATCGACGACCAGAAACCGGAGCTGACGGCCGAGGTCATTGAGCTGATGAGGGAACTCCCCGGCCAGAAGATCATCTCGCGGTTCAGCAATTTCCTGACCCTGAGCCGCCGGGAGCTCAAACTTAAAGCCATTGAAGCCCTGAGTTCCTTTAAGGAAGAAATGGCCAACAAGATTCTTTTAGGCTTCATGAACGACAGCGATGGCCAGGTTCGGCTAAAAGCCACCAGCAGCCTGAAATACCTGGGCGACCTCTCTCGCCTGAAACAGCTGATGAAGGACACAGCCAGCCGGGTCTTCCGCCGCAAACCCTTCGAGGAGAAGCGGGCGCTGTTTGAATTCCTGGGGCGCAGCCGGAACCCGGAAGCCTTTAACTTCCTCAAGAAAACTTTCCTGAAAAAATCCATACTGCCAGCCACCACCGAACTTCGGGTCTGTGCCGTGGCCGGTCTGGAAGCCAACCGCAGCCCGGAGGCCCTGGAGCTGCTGCGCCGGGGAGAAAAATTCCTCAACCCCCGGGTGCGGGAAGCGGCCAGCCAGGCCCTGGTCAGGTTAACGCTGGAAAAAGCGGTCAGGCCGGAGGCGAATTCAAGATGACTGAAGACAGGAAAACACCGGAAGAAAAGAAGGTCAGCGGGTTGCAGTTGCAGAAACTGGCCATCAATTTCCTGGTCCGTTTTTACATAGTCTTCAAGATACTGAGACTCTACGCCGAAAATAACGAACTGCTGCAGGAACAAACCGGGTTGCTCTACCAGAACCTGCAGGACCTGAGGGCCGCAGCCCCGGAGATAAATTTTAAGATCAAGCGGGAATCAATTTTCTTCAACCAGACCCGGCTGAAGTTTTCCCTGGCCAACTACCCGATTTTCAAGTTCTTGCTGGAAGAGTTCCGCAAACGGGAAATCGGGCTGCTGTCGATAGAACCGGATATCTCCCGGGAAGAACTTCTGACCGCGGTCAACATCCTCTGCTTGAAGAGGACTTCCGGGACTCCCTTCGAGGACATCCTCAGTGAGCTCGTCCAGCAAGAACTGGACAAGGTCAGGCTGGAGAAGCTGGAAGCTTCGGAAAAGCTGCCCAGTCCCGAGAGAAGCGCGGCCCGGCTGTTTTTCTTGAGCATTCTGCACCTGCGGGAGGTATCGGAGAAAAATAAAGAGAACGAGCAGATTAAGCTCAATACCACCCGCCGCTTAATTCAGTCCATCTTCAACCACCTGGTCGATAACGAATCCTTCCTGCTGGGATTGACCACCATCAAAAACCACGACGAGTACACCCTGAACCATTCGGTCAACGTCAGCCTGCTGGCCGTGGCCCTTGGCCGCCGCCTGGGCCTGTCCCGGGCCGAGCTGGTGGACCTGGGGCTGGCCGCCTTTTTCCACGACCTGGGCAAAATCGAGACCCCGCTCGAGATTCTCAATAAGCCAGGACAGTTGACCGAGGACGAGAGGAAAATTATGGAGCTTCACCCCCACCAGGGTGCGGAAAAGCTGGTTCAGCTGCGGGACTTCCGCCGGCTGCCGGTCAGTGCCATTCACGTGGCCATGGAGCATCACATCAAGGAAGACCTGACCGGTTACCCTCGGTTCCGGATAAAGAACGACCTCAACCTCTACAGCCGAATTGTCAAGGTCTGCGACTTCTTCGATGCCATCACCACCAAGCGAGTCTACCGCAAGAAGACCTTCACCCGGGCCGAAGCCCTGAGCCTGATGCTGGAAAACATCGGCACCGAGTTTAACCCGGTCATCCTCAAGACCTTTGTCCAGATGATGGGCATCTTCCCGGTCGGGTCGCTGGTGTTGCTGAACACCGGGGAGATCGGGCTGGTGGTGGAAAACAACCAGGAAACCAGGTATCTGCTGCGTCCCCGGGTCAAGATAATCGTCGACAGCCAGGGCCAGAAGGTTGACGGCGAGGTGGTTGATCTGACCGAAGTTGACCAGCAGAGCCGCAAATACCGGAGGACGATCGTCAAGGAAATTAACCCGGAAGACTACGGCCTGGAAGTCCCGGATTATTTTCTGGCCCAGGCCATGTAAAAAGACGGATGAAAGAGATGGCCGAAGGTTTTCGAGCCGCAGCCATCGGCTTCGGCCGGCTTAACCAAAAAACAGGAGTGGTCCATGTCCCTGCCCCCACCATTTGACCTGAGAGTAGAATACCTGAAGGAACCGGAGATTCTGGACATACCGCGGCCGCGCTTTTTCTGGAAACTCAGGAGCGACTTCCGCGGCGACCGACAGACCGCCTACCAGATCATCGTGGCTTCTGAGCGGGAATTCTGCGAAAAAGAAATAGGCGATTACTGGGATAGCGGGAAAGTCAGCAGCCAGGATTCCACTCACATCGTTTACGGCGGCGAAGAACTCTTAAGCTGCCAGAATTATTACTGGCGGGTCCGCTGGTGGAATAGCTCCGGCCAGGTCAGCCCTTACAGCGACCTGGCCGTTTTCGGCACCGGCTTTATGGGCACCTCCAGGTTCAAGGCCAGCTGGATTACCATGGAGAAAGCCGAGACCTATACCGGCCCGACCACCGTGCTTCTCGGCCGCAACGAAGAACCAGACCTCCAGTACAAGGGCATTTACTTGCGGAAAGAATTTAAGAGCCGGGGCCGGGTCACCAGGGCCATGATCTATATCAGCGGTCTCGGGCATTACTGCCTGTTTCTCAATGGGCAGAAAATCGGCGACCGGGCGCTGGACCCCGGCTGGACCGATTACCAAAAAACTGCCCTTTACTCCAGCTACGAGGTCACCAGCCTCATCCAGGAAGTTAACGCCGTCGGGGTTATCCTCGGTAACGGCCGTCACATCCAGAAATACGGTTACGGCCAGCCCCGGTTGATTTTCCGGCTGGAAATCTACTATGAAAAGGGCGGGCTGGACATCATCACCAGCGACGACAGCTGGCGAGCGGCGGCCGGGGCCGTCCAGGAAAACGGAATCTATTTCGGCGAAATCTATGATGCCCGCCTGGAGCAGCCAGGCTGGGCCGAGCCCGGCTTTGACGACTCAGGCTGGAAAAAGGCAGTCACCACTTCTGGGCCGCCGCCCTCGGCCCAGAACATCCCGCCAATTAAAATAACAGAACGTTGGCAGCCGCTGGCCATCAGGCAGCTTTCCGGTGGCAAATATATTTTTGATTTCGGTCGCAATATCTCCGGCTGGGCCCGGCTGAAGGTAAGCGCCCCGGCCGGGACAGAAATCAAACTGCGCTATAGCGAGCTTCTCCACCCCGACGGCAGTTTAAATCAGGCCACCAACGATAAGGCCAGGGCCACCGACATTTACATCTGCCGGGGCGGGGAAACAGAAATCTACGAACCGCACTTTACCTACCACGGCTTCCGTTATGTGGAGGTGGACGGCCTGCCTACGGTTCCCGAATCCGACACCCTGGAAGCTTGTTTCATCCACAGCCAGGTGGAAAGAAGCGGGCGGTTTGAGTGTTCCAGTCCCCTTCTCAACCAGATCCTGGAATGTTATCTAACCAGCCAGCGCGCCAACCTGATGAGCATCCCCACCGATTGCCCCCAGCGCGACGAACGCCACGGCTGGCTGGGCGACGCCCTGGCCACGGCCGAGGCCGCTTCCCTTAATTTTGACCTGGCAGCCTTCTATTCTCACTTTTTGAATTTGGTCCGCCAGGCCCGGAAAGAAGATGGCAGCCTGCCCGACTTCGTTCCTCCCTACAATCCCCTGGTCTATCCGGCTGACCCGGCCTGGGGCTCGGCCTACATCGGGTTGTGCTGGCACCTCTATGAATTCTACGGCGACCGCGACCTGCTGCGGAAGCATTTCCAGGGACTCAAGAATTATGTGGATTTTCTCAGACGCCAGGCCACCGGCAACATCCAGCTCACCCTGGGAAAATACGGCGACTGGTGCCAGCCGGGCAGCCCAGTGCCTAAGAAAACACCGCTGGAACTGGTAGCCACCTGGGCTTATTATCACGATGTCCTGACCTTTGGCCGGGTCTGCGAGCTGGTCGGCCGGAAGGAAGAAGCCAAGGAATACCTGGAGCTGGCCAGCCAGATTAAGACCGCCTTCAACCGGGCCTTCCTGGAAGAAAAGCAATATAAGGCCCTGCGTCAGGGGCCGGTCGACCGCTGGCCGGACCAGACGGCTAACCTTCTGCCGCTGGCCCTGGACCTGGTGCCGGAAGACAGGAAGAACGAAGTCTTAAAATCGCTGCTGGAAGCGATTACTGTTCATCATGATTATCACCTGGACACGGGTGTGGTCGGCACCCGCTACCTGTTTGAAGTGCTGGAGAAATTCGGCCTGACTGAGGTGGCTCTTAAAATTGTCCTCCAGGATTCCTACCCGGGCTGGGGCTACATGATCAAAGAAGGGGCCACCAGCCTCTGGGAAAGATGGGAGAAACTAACCGGCCCGGGCCTGAATTCCCATAACCACGCCATGTTCGGAAGTGTCGCCGCCTGGTTCTACAAGGGACTGGCCGGGTTGAAACCGCTGGAAGCCGGCTGGAAGGTCTTTCAGGTAAAACCATTCCCCGGACTGGAAGAAGCCAGCTGTTCACTCCATACCATCCTGGGAGAAATAGCAGTCAACTGGAAACGAGCAGCCACCGAGTTTCGGCTGGAACTGAAGGTGCCGGTTGGCAGCCGGGCCAGACTGAACCTGCCAGTCCTGTGGCCGGATTATCTCATCCTGGAATCGGGACGGCTGATCTGGGAAAAAGAGGAATTCGTGTCCGAAGACCCGGAGCTGGGCGTTTACCTGGCCGAGCCCGACCGCCGGGCGGTCTTCTGGGTGGAGTCCGGGAACTACGACTTCCTGCTGAAAAAGGCCTGAGCTCCAGAAGCTGTCCCACCCGGCCGGATTAGCGACTCTTTAGCCGCTAATAACTTTCCTGGTAATGATAACGGCGCTTCTTAAATAAAACCAATCCGGTACTAAGTTTCGGAGTGGCCTCATAAAAATCGGGCCACTTTCAGCCAGGAATTTTTAAGGCTTAATTCTTAGGAAAAGCGAGAATTGGTTCCAGCCACCGGAGCCTCAGGCTAGCCGCTCAGAGACCACCGGGCCCATTAAGGATAGCTGTTGCCGCCCGCAGTTTTTTTTAATTAAAGGTAGCGCCGGAAGAGGCGAGCAGCCGCGGCGTAGGCTTCAATCGTCCGGTCAACATCTTCCGGGGTATGGGCGGTCGACAGGCAACCCCCACCGTGGACCACGTGGACGCCGTTGATGAGCAGAGCCAGCTTGAGAGCCTCTTCCCGTAGAACGACACTGGAGCGACCGGGATTCCAGAGGTCCTCGGGTGAGCGGTAGGCAATTTTTTTCTGGGGGAAATTGACCATGAAAAAGGAGCTGTCCTTAACCAGTTCGTTACCGTATCCGGTGCAGACGGCTTCCAGGCCTTCATCCCGGAAAACTTTTTCGATGCCCCGTCGCAGCCTCTCGGCCTGCTCTCCCAGGTAGGGATAGACTCGGGCCTGGTTCTCCTCCAGGTAGTCCAGCATGGCCAGTCCCGCCCTCATGTATTCCTCATGAGAGGAAAAGGTGCCGCCCTCAAACTGGACCCGTAGCCCGGTCGCCTTCAGTCGGTCGCAACCTTCCATTATTTCTGTCCGCCCGACCACGGCCGACACTGCCTGGCCGCCCCCGATCAGCTTGCCAAACAGGGAAATATCAGGCTTGATTCCGTAGATTTTCTGCAATCCTGAAGGACAGAAGCGAAAGCCGGAAATGATTTCATCGAAGATTAGAACCACTCCGTGCTCATCCGCCAGCTTCCGAGCCAGTTCCAGGTATTCCCGCGAGCAGAACAGAAAACCACCAACCCCGATAAAGGGTTCCAGGATAAAGGCGGCCAGCTTCGGCCCATGTCGGCGAAAGACGTCGGACAGGTGCTGGGGATCGTTGAACCGGGTGACCAGGATCTTGCGGGAAAAATCAGATGGCAGGCCGGCCGAATCAGCCGAGCGGAAACCGGTCCCCGGGTGGTACTTGACGCCCTTTAGCAAGTAGGGAGAAGCTCCGTGCCAGCCACCGCCGACCTTCAGCACATATTCCCGGCCGGTATAACCCATGGCCAGCATCACGGCGTAGGTGGCGGCCAGAGTGCCAGAAGTGGTGAAGCGAACCTTTAAGCCGCGCTGTCCCAGGCTGTCGATTATTTTCTCGGCCAGTTCCAGCTGGGGCAGGCTTTCAAAGCCGGTGTGAAAAGCTCCGCGGGCGAAGTGTGGTTCCACCTGCCGCCGTATGACCTCGGGATTATGACCCAGGATGTTAGCATAATGACCCTGCCAATAATCCAGGTAGCGGTGGCCGTCGACAGTGACCACTTCTGCCCCGTGGGCCGAGCTGAGGAAGAAGGGATAGGGTCGCCACAGACGGAGGCTATGGCTGCCGCCCCGGACCATCACCCGGGAAGCCCGCCGGAACAGGGCAGCACTCCGGGTCGTTTTTTTCTGGTACTGGCTTTCCAGGTAGCCGAACAATTTTT
>JANLGB010000169.1 GCA_024653405.1 Candidatus Saccharicenans sp. | reverse complement strand
ATTATGTCCTCAAGCATCAGGAACGGGTTTTCCTGGTCAAGGAAGGGGAAAGGCTGGCAGGTATCGTCTGCCTGGAGGACATAAAAAAATACCCGCGTGAGCGCTGGCCGGAACTCCGGGTCCGGGAGGTGATGACCCCGGCCGAAAAAATTGTTTATGTGACGCCGGGAACTACCGGCGACCAAATTCTCGAGCGCCTGGCCAGGGCCAATGTCAATCAGGTGCCAGTGCTTGATGGTGGTAAGGTGGTAGGAATTGTCTGCCGTAATAATTTGCTTCAAGTTTTGCAGCTGAGAACTGAACTGGGAATCTGATTTTTGGGGAGGGCGAGATGGCCAAAGTCAGATCGGTGGTTAAAAAGGAAAAAAGAAAAATCACAGCCGAAAAGCCTCAAACTGTCTCCGGCCATGGTGGCGATCTGGAAGAACGCCAGAAAAGAGTCAGGGAAATAACAAAACTCCTGAGGAAAGAATATTCACAGGTCAGGACCGCCCTCAACTACCGTAGCCCGTTCGAACTGCTGGTGGCAACCATCCTGGCCGCCCAGTGCACTGATGAACGGGTTAATAAGGTTACGCCGGGTCTTTTTCAAAAATATCCAACCATCGAATCCCTGGCCAGGGCCAGGCAGGAAGAACTGGAAAACGACATTCGCTCGACCGGGTTTTTCCGGAACAAGGCCCGGAACATCATAGCCTTATCTAAAAAGCTGGTTGAAGATTATCAGGGTAAGGTTCCAGACTCAATGGAAGAGTTGGTCAAGCTGCCGGGCGTGGCTCGCAAGACAGCTAACATCGTCCTGTCCTCGGCTTTCAGGAAGGCCGAAGGCATCGCCGTTGATACCCATGTCAGGAGACTGTCAGAGCGCCTGGGTCTCAGCCGCCAGCATGACCCGGATAAGATCGAACGTGATTTGATGGAAATTGTGCCCCGGGAAGATTGGCTCGATTTCAATTTTCTGCTGGTTGACCATGGGCGGAAGGTCTGCCAGGCCAGGAAGCCGCTCTGCCCGCGATGTGTCATCAAGCATCTTTGTCCTTCCTTTGAAAAATTTTCGAAGCTGTATGCGGGGAGAAAATAAATGGCGCGGCGCGAAGCCAGGCTCTATCATCAGCAGGAGGGGAAACAAGTGGTCTGTGCTCTTTGTGCTCACCGCTGTTCGCTGAGCCCGGGCCAGTTTGGTCTTTGCGGGGTGAGGCAGAACATAGACGGAGTGCTTTACACCCATGTCTACGAAGAGGCTATCGCTGCCCATATCGACCCCATCGAGAAAAAGCCATTCTTTCACTTCTTGCCCGGAAGCAAGTCACTGTCCATAGCCACCATCGGCTGTAATTTCCGCTGTCCTTTCTGCCAGAATTGGGAAATTTCCCAGACCAGGTTGTCTGAGGGCAAGAGCGGGCTCAGGAGCAGCCATCTGCCGGTTAAGGAAGTGGTGCGCCAGGCGCTGCTCAACGATTGCCAGAGCATCTCCTATACCTACACCGAGCCCACCATCTTTTTTGAGTATGCCTACGACACGGCCAAACTGGCTAAGGACTCGGGCCTGAAAAATAATTTCGTCACCAACGGTTATATGACGGCAGAAGCCCTGGAAGAAATCAAGCCTTACCTGGATGCGGCCAACGTTGACCTGAAATTTTTCAAGAACGAGAGTTATAAGAAATTGTGCAAAGCCCGGCTGCAACCGGTTCTGGATAGCATCCGGAAGATGCGGGAGCTTGGCATCTGGGTGGAGGTGACCACCCTGGTGATACCGGGAGAGAACGATTCGGAAGAGGAATTGCAGGGGATAGCTAGATTTCTGGCCAGTGTCGACCGCGATATCCCCTGGCACCTGAGCCGCTTTCACCCGGATTATGAGTTCCTGGACACTCCGGCGACTCCGGTTAGCACCTTAAGGAAGGCCAGGGAAATAGGTCGGGCCGAAGGCCTGCACTACATCTATCTGGGCAATGTCTGGGGTGAGGGTGAAGATACCCTCTGTCCGAAGTGTGGAACAACTATCATCGGCCGGGAAGGTTTCTGGATCAAAGCACATCTGCTGCAGGACAGCCATTGTCCGAACTGCGGCCAGAAGATTGCCGGTATTTTCGGCTGAATCGAGGGCTACAGTACTTATAATCCCGGCCGGCCCTTTCTTGCCGTCGGCTTTCTGGTAAAATAAAGAAGGCCAAGGGTATCTTTCATTGGTGGTAAGGCGCATTGTGGCTGAGTCTGAATAAAAAGAGAAAGAAAGGTGAGTTGAGGCTTGGATAAAGAAGCACAGAAGGCAAAATGGCAGAAATTGAATCGGGCTGGACAGGTTCGGCAGGGGAAAGAGCGAGATGGTAACCAATATTATTTACTGGAGATGATTTGAGGAAATTGAAATCGGCCAGGATGAAGTATGAGGCCCAAGATGGATAAAAAATATGAGATTTTGCCTCACATGGCCGACGGCAAATTCCGAGCCTACGGCCGCAACCTGGAAGAAGCCCTGGGCCAGGCCGCTCTGGCCATGGTCTCGCTGATGTGGGACTGGGAAAAGATAAAGCCGGTTGTCAAGGAAGCCATCCAGCTGGAGGCTTCCAGCCCGGAACAGCTGACGGTCAAGTTCCTGACGGAGCTGATCTATTTACTGGAAGTTAAATCCTTCCTGCTGGGCCGGGTAGAAAAAATAAGAATTGAAGAAAAACCACAGAACGGGAAAAAAATTTATCGGCTGGAAGCAGAAGTTTTCGGAGACCGGATTTCCCCGCAGTATGAAATTTACGGCCAGGTCAAGGCCGTTACCTATAATGAAATGAAAATTGAAAAAAATGAAGACGGCCTGGTTCTCCAGGTGGTCGTCGATATGTGAGGTGAGCCATGGAGCTAGTTAGAATCAGCGAATTTATCTGGGAAATTCCCAAGTCGGGGGAAATGAGAGTCCCGGCCAGGATTTACGCCTCGGAAAAGTTAATCGAGCTGGCCAAACGTGACCAGACCCTGTCACAGGCACGCAACGTGGCCTGCCTGCCGGGGATTCACCGGATGTCCTATGTCATGCCCGACGCTCACCAGGGTTATGGTTTTCCCATCGGCGGGGTGGCTGCTTTCGACCTGGATGAAGGCATCATTTCGCCCGGAGGAGTAGGCTATGACATAAACTGCGGAGTCAGGCTGCTGCGGACTGACTACAAGGAGAGCGATATCACGGCCAGGCGGAAGGAGCTGCTGGCTGAAATCTTCAAGGAAGTTCCGGCCGGGGTGGGGAAAGGCGGCATAACCAAGCTGAGCCGGAATGTGTTGAAGGAAATTCTGGTCAAGGGGGCGGAGTGGGCAGTGGAGCAGGGTTACGGTACAGCCGAAGATTTAGACCGGACCGAAGAACACGGCCGGATGAAGGATGCCTCCTGGGAGTTTATTTCGGATAGAGCCATGGAGAGGGGTATCCCGCAACTGGGGACCCTGGGAGCCGGCAACCATTTTCTGGAAATTCAGAAGGTTGATGAAATTTACGATGCTGAAGTGGCCAGGGCGTTTGGTATCAATGAGAAGGGCCAGGTGCTGGTGATGATCCACTGCGGCAGCCGTGGCCTGGGCCATCAGATTGCCACAGATTACATAGAGTTGATGGAGAATAAGTTCGGGTTCAAGGGGTTGCCGGATCGTGAATTGATAAATGCTCCTTTCAAGTCAGACCTCGGCCAGCGCTATTACAAGTCGATGTGCGCCGCGGTGAATTATGCTTTTGCCAACCGCCAGATGATTGCCCACTGGGTCAGGGACGTGTTTGCGAAGGTAATGGGTTCCTCAAAGGGCATGAGGCAAATTTATGACGTCTGCCATAATGTGGCCAAGGTGGAAAAACACACCGTTAACGGAAAAGAGAAGCTCCTTTGCGTGCACAGGAAAGGTGCCACCAGGAGCTTTGGCCCGGGCAGGCCGGAGATTCCGGAAGTCTACTGTCAGGTGGGTCAGCCGGTGCTCATTCCAGGCAGCATGGGCACGGCTTCCTATGTGCTGGTGGGCACGAAGGAGGCTGAAGAGATGAGCTTTAGCTCGACGGCCCATGGCGCGGGTCGAGTGATGAGCCGCAACGAGGCCCTTCGCCGTTTCCGCGGGGAACAGATAAGGGATGAGCTGGCTAAAAAAGGCGTGGAGCTAAAGGCCACCAGCTGGAAGGGGGTGGCCGAAGAAGCTTCAGCCGCTTATAAAGACGTGGATGAAGTGGTGCGGGTGTCGCATGAAACAAAGCTGGGCAAGCTGGTGGCGCGCCTTGTCCCCATCGGTGTTATGAAAGGCTAAAACGGGGGACACAATACTCATTCCCCAATTTTTTTGCTCAGGAATTATTTTTTATATCGCATTATCTGTGGTTGGTGAAGGATGAGCCTGATACCTTAGACATTATGAAAGACAGAATTCAAATTTTCTTCTCATAAAATTCCTAAAAACTACTATTTCAGGGCGTTGAAAATTTTTCATTCGAGTTAAACAGGTGAGACTCTGACCTTCTTTCTATGCTCTCAACCGGGGATTTGAAAACCCTTTATTATGTAGCAATATTTTCTTACCGTCTTTTTCTCATATTTTCTATTGACTTATGCCTATCTTGAAGACATGATGGCAAGAACAGTCTTGGAAAGATTGCTTCATTTATTGGTCCATCTGGCCCGCTAGATACAGCAATTAATTTCTGAAATAAGGTTTTTCCGCTTAGCTATGAGCGGTTGATGGACTGAATTAAATCTGACTTATCCAGTCCAATTGAAATTTGAAGAGGAGAATTCATGAGAAACAAGACAACTATTTTGGCTGTCGGCCTGTTGCTGGTCGCTTTGCTGGTATCCCCAGGTTTTTCTGCTGTCAAGTTCGGCCCAAAAGCCGGATTAGCCCTGGCCAACCTGTCTCCCAGCGAGCCTCTTTTTGGAGGTTTTGCGCTTAAGAATAAAGCAGGTTTCGTGCTTGGGGCTTTTACTAACATTGGACTGGCCAAGAACTTCAGCTTCCAACCCGAGATTCTTTAGGTACAGAAAGGCACCAAGGTAACCATTACAGAAGGGGAAGTAACCGGCACCGTATCGATCAACACTGATTATTTAGAAATACCGCTATTGTTGATGTACAGCTTCCAGAAGGAAAAATCGAATTTAATTC
>JANLGB010000168.1 GCA_024653405.1 Candidatus Saccharicenans sp. | reverse complement strand
GGCAAATCCGGCTCCACGAACTCGAAGTCTTTGCTCATCAGGTCGGTAGCCTTGAGTCCTTCCAGGGACGATTTGAGCAAGACCTGGCTGTAGCCCTGGACTGAAGCGTTGTGCAGGAACCAGCCAATGAGAACCAACCACAGCCCACCCAGATTACCCCGGAAAAACCTGAATATGCCAAAAAATATCAGGAAAAAGGCGATACCCTGGCCAACCTGGGAAGCCACCCTGGTGGCTTTTTTCAAATTGCCAGTCGCTTTCCAGACAATGGCTCTCAGCACCCGGCCGCCGTCCATGGGAAACCCCGGAAGCAGATTAAATCCGCCGACTATGGCGTTGATATAAGCCAGGTAAGCTGTGGCAACCTGGACAGGCTTGGAATACGGGGCTATCAGAACCGAGACCAGGATGAAAAACAGGGCCAGGACAAAGCTGGAGACCGGCCCCACCAGGGCCATAACGAATTCTTTTTGCGGTGTTCTCGGTTCTTCGCTGATCCGGGCCACCCCACCCAGTATGAACAGGGTAATATCTTCCACCTCCTCGCCCTGCTTCTTGGCGGTTAGAGAATGGGCCAGCTCGTGAAACAGGACCGAAGCAAAAACCAGCAGGCTGGTCAGAATGCCCAGAAGCCAGTAATACATCCGGTTAGCAACCGGAAAGGACTGGGGAAAATAGAACGCGGACAGGGAAAAAGTGAACAGTAGAAAAATCACCAGCCAGCTGGAATCAACCTTGATATCGATTCCAGAAATGCGGGCCACTTTCCAGGTATGTTTCATAAATCCTCCTTCGGCTTGCTTGCTATTGTATTTTATCAGCTTTTCCTACGGCCACCAAGCAAAACCCGGCCAGTCAGCCTAAAAGCAGGCGGGCTGGCAATATGACCAGCAGCGATTCATTAAGTATCAATTCCCGGCTCTGCCAGTCAGGCCAGCCCGGAAAAATGATCAGGAAGTCAGCCCGATTACTTAATAATTCCAGGCAGAGAACCAGATCCGGCCATTATTTTCATTATGCTGATTATCGATGACCGACCCGGAAACGGCCAAAACCGATCAAAACTTAACAAACTTGCTTCTGGGAGCACCACAGACCGGACAATGGTCCGGGGCCTCTCCCTCCATGGTGAAACCGCAAACCGAACAGATATGGAGGTCGGGCAATTCCAGGTCCTTTCCCTGGCTCACGGCCTGCTTGGCCCGGGCATAAAGGCCGGCGTGGATTTTTTCGGCGGCCAGGGCAAATTGATGGTAGGTGGCTGCTCTCTTTTCGCCCTGTTCTTTGGCTACGGCGATATAGGCCGGGTACATTTCTTCGATCTCAAAATTTTCCCCGTCATAAGCTTTACCCAGGTTGTCAGCCGTTTTCCCTTCTCCCTCCAGAACGTTCAGATGGTTTAGGGCATGAATCTGCTCGGAAAAAGAGGCCGCTTCCAACAACCGAGCAATGTTGGGCAGATTTTCCTGCCTGGCTTTCTGGGCATAAAACTTATACCGGAGATGGGCCTGGCTTTCGCCGGCCAGGGCTTCTTTGACCGTGTTTTCAGTGATTTTTTTCATCAAGCCTCCCTTTAATTTGGCAATTATTTTCTTACCAACCTCCGGGAACAGCCGCTTCCCGGGATCGATTCCTTGATTTTCAGATGAAAAGCATCATTTGGTTGATGGCTTCCCGGGCCCGGTCGGCCAGGCCGGGTTCCACTACCACTTCTGGTTCTTCCAGCAGCAGAGTCTTATAAACTTTTTTTAAATTAATTCTCTTCATGTTCCGGCAGACCGCCTTTTCTCTGGCCGGATAGAATTTCTGGTCCGGGTTCTCTTTCCTCAGCCGGTGCAGGATGCCGACCTCGGTGGCCACGATTATTTCCCTGGCTTCGCTCTTCGGGGCTTCCCTGATCATCTGGCCGGTGGAAAGAATCCGGTCGGCCAGCAGCAGGACCTCGGGTCGGCACTCGGGATGGGCCCAGACCTCGGCCCCGGGGTGCCGCTTTTTCATTCTCTCGATGTGCTTCGGTTTTATTTCTTCATGAATGGGACAGTAACCATCCCAGAGGTGAAGCTTTTTTCCAGTTTTCTGGCTGACATAGTGGGCCAGGTTGCGGTCGGGGACAAAGATAATTTCTGCCTCCGGCAGGCTGCTGACGACCTGGACCGCGTTGGCCGAGGTGCAGCAGACATCGGTTTCGGCCTTAACTTCGGCCGTGGTGTTAACGTAGGCTACAACTTTTTTCCCCGGGTGCTGCTCCTTCATCCAGCGCAGGTCATCGCCGCGGACCATATCGGCCATCGGGCAGCGGGCTCGCAGGTCGGGCAGCAGAACTTTTTTCCCCGGGGCCAGGATCTTGGCCGTCTCGGCCATGAAATGGACTCCACAGAAAACTATGATATCGGCTTCAACTTCGGCCGCCTTCCGGCTAAGCTCCAGGGAATCACCAACAAAATCGGCCAGGTCCTGGATTTCATCCGGTTGATAATTGTGAGCCAGGATAACCGCCCGCTTTTCTTTCTTCAACCTGTTGATTTCTTCGACCAGTCTATTTTTTCTCATTCTCAGCCTTCTTAATCTTTTATTGCGGCCGGAGTCTTCTCCCCTCTCCCGGTCTAACGGTAGCTAGGCTTAAACCAATCCCGCCCCGCAATGGCGGCAGGTTTCCTCCCCTTCCCGATTATACTCGCCGCAGTGTTCGCATCTTATGAGCTTGACCTGGCAGCGGGCGCAAAGCTGAGCATTTTCGGGCAGGATAAAATCGCAGAAAGGACAGTGGAAAGGTTCGTCCTTATCGGCAGCCGGGCCACTTTTCTCGGCTTTTTCCGCTTGCTGACCACTCTGCTGGCTGAGGTAATTTTCAATGGCCTTGTGCAGGGCATCGGCCCCCAGGTTGGAACAATGCATCTTATGCGGCGGCAGGCCACCCAGCTCCTCGGCCACCTGTTGATTGGTTATCTTCAGGGCTTCTTCCAGGGTCATACCCTTGGCCATCTCGCTGACCAGGCTGCTGACGGCAATGGCTGCGCCGCAGCCGAAGGTCTGGAACTTAACATCCTCCAGCCGCCCGTCCTTGACTTTTATGTAAAAGGTCATCATGTCGCCGCAGACCGGGTTACCCACTTCCCCGACGCCATCGGCATCGGCTATGGTCCCGACATTCCGCGGATGCATAAAATGCTCCATGACTTTATCCGTGTACATCTTTTTTCTCCTGCCGATACTTGGTATAAAGCGGGGACAATTCCCGGAGCCGTCTGACCACCGGTGGAAAATTTTCCAGGAAATAATCAAGCTGGTCGTCACTGGTCCCGTCGAACAGGGTCAGGACCAGGCTGCCCTGAGCCACGGCCGGGTCAATCCCCATGGCCGTCAGCACGTGCGAGGTTCGGAGAGAGCGCGAGGTGCAGGCTGAACCGCTGGCTACCTGGATGTCTTTGAGATCCAGGCCCAACAGCATGGCTTCACCCTCGACAAATTTGACGCAGAAGCTGGCATGATGGGGCAGCCTGTTTACCGGATGCCCGGTCAGGATGACTTCATCCAGGCTGCCGAGAACCCCGGCTATCAAGCGGTCCCTGAGCCGGGATAGCCGCGCACTTTTCTCTGCCATTTCCCGGGCCGCCAGCTCAGCCGCCTGGCCCAGGCCAACTATGGCCGGGACATTCTCGGTACCGGCCCGGCGGTTATTTTCCTGCAAGCCGCCATCTATGAGGGGGGTGATCTTAGTTCCTTTCTTTAGGAACAGGGCACCAGCTCCTTTGGGACCGCCGAACTGGTCAGCCGCCAGGCTCAGGGCATCAACTCCCAGAGCACTGACGTCAACCGGGATGTTGCCCACAGCCGCCACGGCATCGCTGTGAAAAATGATGCCCCTGGACTGGCAGAGCCGGGCGATTTCAGTCACAGGCTCAATGGTGCCAACCTCGTTATTAGCCATCATCACCGAGACCAGGACCGTGTCCGGGGTCAGAGCTTCAGCCACTTTTTCCGGACTGACCAGTCCCGATCCGTCAACCGGGACCTGGGTAATCCTGAATCCCAGCTTTTCCAGGAACCGGGTGGCCCTGAGCACGGAAATGTGCTCAATGGCTGAGACTATGACCCGCTGTCCCCGGGCCTGGTTGGCCAGGGCCAATCCCTTGAGAGCCAGGTTGTTGGCTTCCGAGCCGGAGGCCACAAATACTATTTCTTCCGGCCGGCAGTTGATAAGTCTGGCCAGCTGTTCCCTGGCTTTACTCAGGGCCCGGGCAGCCTTCTGCCCGACTGAATGCAGGCTCTGGGGATTGCCGAACTCCTGGCTGAAAAAAGGGAGCATGGCCTCCAGGACTTCCGGCCGGACCGGGGCCGCGGCCTGCTTATCAGCATAAAAGCCTGGCAAAGGGCCCTCCTTCCCCTGAAATTAAAAGGTTATCAGACCGAAACCACGCTCTTGATTTCGGGAATTTCTTTTTTCAACAAACGCTCGATGCCCATCTTCAGGGTCATCTGGGACATGGGGCAGCCACCACAGGCGCCTTTCAACCTGACTGAGACCACGCCGTCGACCACGTCCACCAGCTCCACATCGCCTCCGTCAGCCTGCAGGGCTGGTCTTATCCGGTTAAGAACTTCTTCCACTTTTTCTTTCATTAAAATGTCTCCTTAAGCTTTACCTCTGGTAAGCCCGTTGGGGCTTACGTTTCTATTTTAATCTTTTCCAGCCGGGATTTCAAGAAAATTTCCTACTATTTTAGTAGGAATTTTTGCGCCCTCCTTCCCAGGCCATTTTTGGGTTTCGGGCCTGGACCTCACCCGGCCAGCTGGCAACGGCTCAGGCCGCCTGATCCAGGGGGACTGTCAGACCGTCGTAAGCGGCCAGCACTTCAACCCCGCTCTCCTGGCTCATTTTCTCGGCCACCTTCCTGGGGTCGGCCTGAAGCATGGTCATCCCGAAATGGGTCAGGTAGACTTTCCCCGGCCTGAGCTCTTTGATAATCAGGGTGGCCTCGTTCACCGTCAGATGCTTGATATGATCCCCTTCAAATTCCCTGGCTCTCAGGACATTCATCACCAGGATATCGACCTCGCGGTAGCTGTCGACAAGTTCCGGAAAATATTTGGTATCCACCATGAAACCGACCACGGGGCGCGGCAAATAGAACTTGAGCCCGTAGGTTTCGGCTTCGTGCTGGTGGCGGCAGGTGGTTTTTATCT
>JANLGB010000167.1:3794-5197 GCA_024653405.1 Candidatus Saccharicenans sp. | reverse complement strand
CAGCGGCAGGAGCTGCTGGGTGGTGTTCAGGGTTGTCTTCCAGACATTCAGCCTAACAGGTGAGACCAGGATGGTAACCAGAGCCGTCAGGGCGAAAATAAGGGGCAGTCCCAGGATGGGAAAGCTGAAGGGAAAAATTCTTCCGGCCACCACCAGAGCCAGAAAGACGACAAAGGGCAGGGTCAATCGCCACCAGTTCATTTTTTCTGGGGGAACCGGAATTTCGGCCAGGGCTTTTTCGATATCCACCGGTCTGGCTTTCCAGCCCAGGATGAAAATGGTCAGCAGGGCTCCCAGGAGGCAGGGCAGGAGAAGGGGCAGGAAGAAACCGACATACGGCATGTTGATTCCGGCCGCGGTCAGCATGGCCCAGAGGCTGACTGGTGGAGCGGCGGCACTCAGCCCGGCGATGATGAAAATAATGGCCGCTAACCGGAGATTATCAAGGCCCATGTATCTCAGAACGACCGCTACCAGGGAACCGGTTATCAGGACGGTAACGCTGCCGGCCCCGGTCAAGGCTCCGGGGATTAAAAGCAGGCAGACCAGGAGCAGGAAGAGCATGAAACGGTGCCGGTGAAATTTCTGAAGAATTGCCCTGACGGCGAAGGTGACTCCCCCCGCTTCCTTGAGCAGGTTCATGAACAGCGTGGCCGTCAGGAAGATGAGGCAGATATCGAGGTAGGTGATGGCTCCCTCGGCCAGGTGCCTAACCGGCAGGCCATAACCTCCGGCCAGGGCTCCAGCCAGGGCGGCCAGGAACAGGGATAGCTCGGTCGAAACCCGGAACAGCTTGGCCGCAGCGTAGGCGGCCACCATGACCGCCAGTATGATGGCGGCCCCCGTAGTCTGTGACACTGGCTGTTTTCTCCTTCTGGCTCGTTCAGTACTTGCGGCTATCCACGATTATTCTGGAGATGGCATTATAGCTCTGCATGGTGTTTTTTTGCTGGAAGAGAGCCCTTTCCACAATCAGTGTGCCCAGCGGGTAGTCATCCCAGCGGTAAACACCGACGTCAGTTTGATTCCCGGTGATGGTGACCAGTTCTTTGGCTCCGTGACTCACCCGGGGTAGCTTGAGCTGGTCGAGGACCAGGTTGAGCGATTCCGGGTCATCTAGGGTGAAGGTGCGACCGTTGGGGTCCATGACCACCTTCAATTCTGGAGGCACCGGCACGGTTGAGGTCCGGTCCAGCTGGTCGCCGCTTATGAAGCTGTAGATTGTTCTGTGAGAATAAAGGTTGTCCGACTCGCTGACCGTGTAATAGTACTGAGGGATGTCTGGGGGGAAGAGGTCGTTCTTGATGGCCTTGAAGCTTAAGACTGTCAGCTTGGTGCTCTGGAGATAGCCCAATATTATTCCGAGCAGAACGATGGCAATTATGGTCCGGACCAGGCTTTCA
>JANLGB010000167.1:0-3784 GCA_024653405.1 Candidatus Saccharicenans sp. | reverse complement strand
ATGTAAATCAGCCACAGGACACAGATGGCCAGAAGGGCGGTGACAATACTAAGGGCAGTGGAGGTAGCAATCATTTCTTATTCCGCCTCATCCATTTTACTTTTTTCTTAGCATTATTCTAACAAAAAGGATTTGAAATTGACAGGCCAGCCTTTGGCTACTGGAACTTTTTCTTTGCAAATTCTATTTTCAATATATAGAATTTATTACTTATATCTCGTTTTCAGAGGAGTTGGTCATGAAAAAACAACTGGCGACTTTACTGGTGGTGTTGTTTCTGTTGTCTGCGGCCCTGGCCCAACCGCAGGAAAAATTGCCCAGAACTCTGCTGCCGCTGAAGCTCCTGCAGGACATTATCAACGAAGCCAACGGCGAGCTGGCCCTGCAGAATGAGATCTTCCTGACCGGAGTCAATCGCAACCGGAAAGCGGAAGAATATAGTAGCGGCTATTTTGAAACCAGATTCATCCTGGAAAAACTCAAGGAGTACGGTTACGACGAGTACCAGATAGTCGACCTGCCGGTCCGTGGCCAGAGCACCTGGGATGCCGAGGAGGCCGAGCTCTGGGTGGTAGAGCCGGTTAAGAAGAAAATTGCCGACCTCAAGGAAATAGCCACGGTCCTGTGTTCCGGCAGTGCTTCAGCCGAGGTCACGACCGAGCTGGTTGATGTCGGCCCTGGCTTCAGCGACGACCATTATAAGGACAAAGATCTGAACGGCAAGATAGCCCTGGTTTACGGTTCACCGGAAATGGCCCGCCGCCTGGCCGTGGAAAAATACGGGGCGGTCGGTCTGATTGGCTGCTCCTCCAGCCACCCGGAGTTCGACCGGGACCAGATCGGCTGGAGTTCGATCCGGGTGGGACCGAAGGATAAGCCGACTTTTGCTTTCATGGTTTCGGAAAGAACCTATTTTGACCTGAAAATGGCACTGGAAAGAAAAACCAAGATAGTGGTAAAGGCCAGGGTCAAAACCCAGCAGGTTCCTTACAAAGAGGAAATGGCCGTCGGACTGATCAAGGGCACGGACAAGGCCGCAGAGGAGCTGGTCCTGACCGCCCATCTGTTCGAGGGTTTTGCCAAGCAGGGAGCCAACGATGATGCTTCTGGGTGCGTGGCCATCCTGGAAGCTGGCCGGGTGATCAAGAAGATGATCGCCGACGGAACAATTCCACCCCTCAGAAGGTCGATCCGGTTCCTGTTCGTGCCGGAGATTTCTGGCACCCGGGCTTACCTCCAGAAATACCCGGATATCGCCCGGAGATTTTTTGCCAACCTCAATGAAGATATGGTGGGTGAGGCCCTGGTCAAGAACCTGAGCGCCTTCCGCCTGGAAACAACGCCCTACTCCCTGCCGACCTACCTCAACGACGTGGTAGCTTCTTTCGTCGACTGGATGGGGGTCAGCCAGCGGCTGTCCCAGGACCTGGGCTGGAAGGATTATGCCGTGCTGTCACCGGGCGGAAGCCGCGACCCGTTCTACTACACCATTTACCGTTTTTCTGGCGGCAGCGACCATATCGTGTTCATAGATGGCTCGGTGAAGATACCGGCGGTCATGTTTATCTGCTGGCCCGACATGTGGTACCACACCAGCGGCGACCTGCCGGATAAATCTGATTCCACTCAGCTCAAACGAGTGGTAACCCTGACTGTGGCTTCGGCTCTGTTCCTGGCCAATGCTGGCCCGGAAGAGGCTGGGGCCATCCTGAATGAAGTAAGCTCCCGCGGGCTGGGGCGCCTGGGAGAAGAAAAGGGCCGGGCGGTCGAGATGCTTCTCAAGGCTGAGGCCAACAACCTGTCCCTGGCCCGGAAGGAAGCTATCAACATCGTCGAACAGGCGATCTTGAGGGAAAAAGAAGCCCTGGCCTCGGCCCGGTTTTTTGCCGGCTCCGGACGGGAGTTTGCTACTCTGCTGGAAGCTAAATTAAAAAGCCTGGACCAGATGAAAGCGGCCTGGCTGGCTGAACTGGAAACCATCTACAGGCAGGTTGGTCTCCGGCTTAAGGTAAAACCGGAGAAGCTGGTCTTGACCAGCGACGAGGTCAGACTAAGTAAAATCGTCCCGGTCAGAAAGCCAGCGGCATCCGAGGGCGAGCCCTGGGCGGTGATGATGAGGTTGCGGGAGATGAATCTCCAGCTTTCCCCCCTGATTTACCGGGCGGAATTTGAGCTGCGGAATTTCATTGACGGTAAGAAATCGATTCTCGAGATCCGCAACGCTGCCTCGGCTGAATATGAACCGTTGCCTCTACTGGATGTAGAGAAATATTTCCAGGCTCTGGAAAAAGCCGGAATGATAGAACTAAAAAAGAAATAAGCGGACCAGGAATCGCTGGCTGCTTATAAGACCTGGTAGAACTGCCCGTTGGCAGGACCGTCCAGGAATCCTTATTTTCCGTAGATCTTGCGGAGTTCTTCCAGCAGGTCCAGGTTTTTTTCCACTTCTATCAGCGGGATATTCTTATTCCGGGCGATGGTGGTAAAACGGCCGTCGGAGTTGCCCTCCCGGTTGACCAGCAGGATATCCGACTGCGGGGCCACGGCATCAATGCTCTGTTCGTCGGTGGTGTCGCCGGCAGCGGCGCCCTGGGCCCTTCGTTTCAGACCCTCGACATGGGCCCCGATAACCTTCAGTCCCTGCTTTCTGGCCTCCTGGATGAGCTGGTTGATTCTCTTGATTTCATCCTCGATCGAAATGCCGGCCGCTCCCATTCCCTTGAGGCTGGCTCCCATGACGATGATGACTGAACCGTAGGGCTGGCCAGCCTCTTTCTTTTTCTGCAAGCTGGCGGCGCTGGCCAGGGGTTCAAGCGCAAAGGGCACATTGAGCTTCTGCAGAATAACCTTGACTATGGCCGGCCCGGGGCTCTGTCCGCAGGAGGTGAGAAGCACAGGTGGGCTGGCCGTCGGGGCCGTCTGGGCCCTCAGGCCGAGTGGCGCTATCAGGCTGATAGTTAATAAAAATAAAATTACCAGAGCGGCTGGTCTTTTCATTGTTATGCTCCTCTCAGGTATTATTCTTCGATTTTATTCTTCCGGTGTTGCTCACGGTCTAAGTTTATGTTTTCTGGCTGGCAAAATCAAATGGGCCAGGACCACTCTTGGGCAGAGGTCGAAGGACTGCGGGTCTGCCAGAAAACGTCGGTCGCGTTCATCTCCGCCGACTTTTTCGCCTGCTCCCAGAAATAAAGAAATAGCCCCGAGCAGAAGACCTGAAAGATTGGGCTGCTGCTGGCTTGGGTGAGAGCTTTTGCTATCTCTTGCTCTCAGGCCCCGGTCAGCAACTCCCGCAGCTTCTGGGCATTGAAGACGGCATGAGCCTGGTAATCATTGTTGAAATAAACAAAGCACTCTTCGGCTGCCGCCCGGCGGATGGCCTCGGCCCATTTTTTCAATTCATCGTGTGAATAGCGGTAGCGGTAGCCGCCGGTCAACCCGTGAAAGCGGAAATAGGCCGTCCTGGAGGTCACCACCACCTCGGGTGGCACCCGGGCCGAGGACACCACGCAAAAAATAGTCCCAAACTGTGACATCAATTCGTAGATTTCCGGGTGGTACCAGCTGGGATGCCTGAATTCGAGCACCTGCTTGAAACCAGGCGGCCGGACCTGGAGAAATGATGCCAGCAGCTCTTTGTCTCTGGTCAGCGATGGCGGTAGCTGGTAGAGAAGGCAGCCCATTTTAGGCCCCAGCTGCCGGGCCAGGAAGGCCAGATGCTCCAGGTCATGTTCCACCTTCTGTAACTTCTTGAGATGGGTGATCTGCCGGCTGGCCTTCATGG
>JANLGB010000166.1:4253-5205 GCA_024653405.1 Candidatus Saccharicenans sp. | reverse complement strand
AACGGCCGCGGCCAGGCGCAGCAGCTCGTCCTCCGGGATGAGGGCCACAACCTCACTGACGCCAAACTTTCCCTCGGTCAGGGTGCCGGTCTTGTCGAAAACCACGGCTTCGACGTTCCTGACTGTCTCAAAGGCCCGGCGGTCGCGGATGAGGATGCCCTGGCGGGCCGTCATGGCCGTGGAAATAGCCACCACCAGCGGAATGGCCAGGCCGAGGGCATGGGGACAGGCAATTACCAGCACGGTCACCGTTCGCTCCAGGGCGAAATCCGCATTGCGGAGGAGAGTCCAGGCAATGAAGGAAATAATTCCGGCTCCAAGAGCGACGTAGAAGAGCAAGGCCGCCGAGCGGTTAGCCAGGTCCTGGGTGCGGGAGCGAGAAGCCTGGGCCTGGCGGACAAGCCCGATAACCTGGGCCAGATAAGTTTCCTGGCCGGTCTTTTCTATTATCACCTGGAGAGAGCCATCGCCGTTGAGCGACCCGCCGATAACCAGGGCTCCGGCTGTCTTGAGGATGGGGCGGGACTCGCCAGTAAGAAGCGATTCGTTGACCTGGCTGCGTCCTTCGGCTACCCGGCCGTCAGACGGGATTTTTTCGCCGGGGCGGACCAGAACCCTATCGCCCGGCTGGAGGTCGGAGACCGGAACATCAACCAGCTGGCCGTCGCGGAGAAGATGGGCGGTCGTGGGCATAATTTTAACCAGCTCCTCCAGCGCCCGGGAAGCGCCCAACACGCTCTTAGCTTCGACCCAGTGGCCGAGAAGCATGATGACGATCAGGGTGGCCAGCTCCCAGAAGAAATCGTGGCCGCGGATGAAAAAGACTGTGGCGCTGGAGTAGATGAAAGCCACAGTGATGGCTGTACCGATCAGGGTCATCATGCCCGGCTGGCGGGCGCGCAGTTCGTCGACCAGACCGGTCAGGAAGGGCCAGCCACCGTAGGCAAAGATG
>JANLGB010000166.1:1411-4243 GCA_024653405.1 Candidatus Saccharicenans sp. | reverse complement strand
TAGGAATGGAAGGGGAGGCGGAAACTGAAACCGAGCCACTGCTGGATCATCTCCGACATCAGGAGGACAGGGACGGTCAGGACGAGCGAGACCCAGAAGCGTTTCTGGAAGTCGGCCAGGTGGTGGCTGTGGTCGTGCTGAGCGCCATGGTCGTGGTGAGCATGGTGACCGTGGGAGGCCTGGTGGTCGTGATGGTCGTGGTGGTCGTGGTGGTCGTGCTTTGCGGCTTGAGTTTGGTTTTGGTCATGGCCGGCCTGGCTGCTGTCGTGACTGTGGCAGCAGGGTGAAGCGATAGATTGATGAGAACCGGCCTCGTGACCTTGGCTGGCGCCACCGGAATCGCTTTCAGGCCGGGGTTCACCTGGAGCCTTTACGGATTGGGTTGATTTTTTATATTTGTCTTTGTCCAAGGTTTATCTCGCTAAAATGTTTTTTTTCAATAAATCTTGCCTTGCTCTCCGATGCCATGGGCCTCGTGCTTTTTGAGGCTGTCAATTCATTTGGCTGATTAGCTTCTCCATGTGAGCTAAATTGCTTGACCAACCCGAGCCTGTTTAATCGCCGAACCTGCCAGGCTTCATTCCAGCCTGGTATTTCTGGCCAGGTACTTTCAGGTCGCAAAGGCTGAAGCTGCCTTTTAATTCTCAGACCGCCCCGGCCAGTCCGCTCCAAGCGGGCCTGCAACTTACACCTTCTATGTTAGTTTAATAGCCACGGAAAATCAATAATTCCTATAGGATTAGTAGGAATTAAAAAGGGGGACACACTACATATTTCCTAATTTTTTCAGAGATTGAAGGCCTTCGAGCTGGCTGTCTCGGGAAGAGCTGACAAAGGCAGGGTGTGGGGAGTAGTTCAGGTGGCCGATTGGTCCACGTTAAGGGTTTGATCATCTATGAAATAAATGCGATATTGCTGGTTAATCAGGGTTATAAAGAAGATTTTGGTGGCTGAAAATTATTTGAAGAAAAGAATTAAGCCTAGAGGCTAGCTGGCCACAGTTTTTAGCTAAACTATCTCTTGATAGCTATAAGCCATAAGTCTTGAAATAGCCCGGTAGGCTAATTTCGGGAAAATTTCAAAATAAATTAGATTAAATTAAGTCATATCAGCTGCTTCCCGGGTTCAGATTCTTGAATTTCGCTAAACCCATAACCCCAGACCGTTTCGCGACCGTGCCGGGAACTGTCATCCGGTTCTCCCTAAACCTGACATATCCATGAATACCCATGGTTTGGTTTAACCGGCAAACATGTGCTTGTTTTGTCTTTTCAGCCCCGTATTAGACCATGAGAAAGAAATTAGGCGCTGGTATTTGTTCGATCGGCTTCATATCCTGACCAAATTGTTTCCCTTGACCTGGCGCAAAGGCGAGCTCAGAAATTAGGAAATATGTAGTGTGTCCCCCTTTTCGTTTTGTTGTATAATTCACGGCATGAGTGCGGCCTTGGTTATCGGTATCGGCTTCCTGGCCGGCATATTTGCCGGGCTGTTCGGGATAGGCGGTGGCATTGTTATTGTGCCGGCCCTGGTGCTGCTGGCCGGTTTTCCCTTGATCAAAGCCACCGGGACTTCGCTGGCGGCCATCATGCTGCCAGTTGGGATTCTCGGGGTAATCGCTTATTACCGGGCCCGTATCCTGGACCTTCGGGCTGCGGCCTTCCTGGCTTCGGGGTTGCTGATGTCGGTGGTGGTCGGGGCCTGGCTGGCCCATACCCTGCCGGCCGATGTCATGCGCAAGCTGTATGCGATTTTCTGCCTGTATGTCAGCTGGACATTTATCAAACCGCTGGAGCGCCTGAAGCGGTTCCGCGGCGAGAGCCCGCTGCCGGAAGCCGAGCCCGATGCCAACAACGGCCCGCAGACGCATTACCTGGCCCTGGTCGGGGTAGGCTTGCTGGCCGGGGTGATGGCTGGGATGTTTGGCATCGGCGGTGGTAACATCATCGTACCCTTCTTGGTGCTGTTCCTGAAATATCCGCCGAAGCGAGCCATCGCCACCTCGCTGGCGGCGCTTCTGCCGCCGATCGGGCTGCCGGGTGTCATCTATTATTACAAGGCAGGAACGCTCGATATCAGGATAGCGGCTCTGCTGGCGGCCGGCCTGCTGTTAGGGACAGTGTTCGGTGCCCGCCTAAATATCCGGATGCCCACCGCCCAGGTCAAGCTGTTCTACGGGATTTTCCTGATATTTGTGGCCCTCCGCTTCCTCTTTTTTTAATAGAGGGGACGTAAAAAGAGGGACACACTACATATTTCCTGATTTTTCATTTACCTGGTTTTCATGATGCTGCCATGGCCTATTGTGGCCACGAAGTCGTTCGCCCTATTGCCCCGATTTTTTCTCTCGGGGCGGGCGCCCTGGCTGTTTTTTGCGGATTCTCCGGCCGGTTAATTTTTCCAGTTTTTCGATAAAATCTTCACTGCCGAGCGGGCGGCCACTAATCTGATTTTTGCGCAGCTGTTCCAGGTCTTCTTCCTTGTCTTCCCCTCTAAGGAAGGCTCTCCAGTCCTTGATCTGAGATGCAAACGGCAGGGGGAGAGGGCTGAGTATAGGATCCGAGGAATTAAAGACATGAGCCCGGGCACTCGACCAGGCATATTCTTCGGCCCGTCTGACCAGCCCGGCCCGTACGGGATTTCTTTCTATGTACCGGAGGCAGCAAAATAGGTAATAATCATCCATCGGGTATGAAAGGAATCTTCCCTGCCAAAGATAGCCTTTCCAGTTGTTGCGGGCATTTATCATCCAGGTGTATTTTCTGTTCGTTTCGCCGATAGACCTGGCCAGTCGGTCGGCCTTCTCCGGCACAGCAATCAAATGGACGTGGT
>JANLGB010000166.1:0-1401 GCA_024653405.1 Candidatus Saccharicenans sp. | reverse complement strand
AACAATAACACCAGATTTTTACCTTTTCCTTAAAGCAATAATATCCCAAAATTTTTAGGTATAACTCCTTGTCTTGATCAGAGAAAAAGACCGGTAGATTGCGATTTCCTCGCTGAATGACATGATGGGGAATCCCAGTCACCACGATTCTGGCTATTCTCGGCATTGCCTCATAATAGACGTGAGAATGAGTGATTTTGTATCACCGGGAAATTGCGGGAGCGATTGGGAAAAAACAACAGGTCTGCCTCTGGGGATAGTCCAGTAAGATTACGAGGAAGAACGCCGGGACTAGAATTCCGCTGGCGCGATGATGAAAGAGAGTGGGTTTAAGATTTAATTTAAGATTGTAGAGAAGAACAGAGAAAAATGACGCAGAAATCATGATGCGAGAAGAAGGCTGGAAAATACAAATTAGGGAAATTAGGAAATAGGTAGTGTGTCCCCCTTTTTCAAGAGGAGGGCGATGCGCTGGCCGGCCCGGCCGTCGCCGAACGGATTTTTCCGCCGCAACTGCCGCCGGAATTCTCCCTTCTCCACCTTTTTCAGCAGTCGCAGGGCCAACCCTATGATCCGTTTAGCGTCGGTGCCGCCCAGCCAGGCCACGCCGGCCCGGATGGCTTCCGGTCGCTCGGTTGTTTCCCGCATGACCACTACCGGAACCCCCAGCGATGGAGCTTCTTCTTGGATGCCACCAGAGTCGGTCAGGATCAGGCTGGCCCGCTTCATCAGGTGAACGAAGGTGACATAATCCAGAGGCTCCACCAGGTGGATTCGGGGCCGTCCCAGCAGGTGTTTGAGCACCGCGCGGCGCACCGCCGGGTTCAGGTGGACCGGGAAGATTACCTCGGCTTCCTGGACCCTGTCCACGATACCGAGAATGGCCCGGCAGATTTCTTCCATTCCCTGGCCGAAACTTTCGCGACGATGGGCTGTGACCAGGATGAGCTTTTTGATCTCATAAACATCTTTTATGGTTAGGCTGCCAGTTGCTAAAGACGAGCTGTGAACTGATCTGGCGGCGGGGCTGACGACAACGCCCTCGTCAGCTTTAGCCACGGCTGTAGCTTTGTGCCCATAGGCTGCGGTTGCCCCAACAAATCTATCGGCCGGCGATAAAGCCAGACGTTGGCGCTCAGTTAACACTCCCGCTACCGCTCCCGTTGTGCTCCCCCCATCTCTGCGGTCGGGCTGTTCAAGCATAAATTCCTTGATCCTGACAATCGGTGCTGGCCCTTCGACCATTTTCCTGGTCTTCCCTTTCTCCCCTCTGGTTTTGTTGAGAATTATCTTCAGAGCATCAACCACGGTATTGCCGGTCACTGAAATTTTTTCCGGCTTTATGCCTTCGGCCAGCAGATTTTTCCTGGCCAGCTCAGTCGGGGCGAAATGCAGGTCGGC
>JANLGB010000165.1 GCA_024653405.1 Candidatus Saccharicenans sp. | reverse complement strand
ACAGGTCGGGCGGGGAAATCGGGCCAACGGTCTGATCACGCCCTACCGGCCGATGAGCCTGGAAGCTGTGGCCGGAAAGAATCCTGTTAGCCACGTGGGAAAGATCTACAGCATCATGAGCCAGCTAATTGCCGACAGGATTGTGCAGGAGATGCCCGAAGCCCAGCAGGTCTATGTCTATATGGTCAGCCAGATAAACCAGCCCATCACTGAGCCCCAGGCCCTGAATGTTGAATTGTGGGGGGTGGAGGCCCAAAAAGTAAGGGCGGAAGTAAAGAAAATAGCCGATGAGGTGCTGGGGAGCTGGCGTGAAATCCGAGACGGCTTCCTTAACCGCCGCTGGCCCATCTATTAAAACGGGGGACACACTACATATTTCCAATTTTTTTGTATTCGGGATGTCATGTTATTAATACCTGAGATTTTTTTATTCTGGAAAAGAGCCATTTATTTAGGTTCTCAATCATCGCCAGGATTTCAATCTCATGTTTCCACTTGAATCAGATCATGCTTGTTTCCTGGAGTTTGTCATTAGGGCAATAATCAAATTAAGGCTGCGAATTAATCTTTTATTTTTTCAGGTGTCGGCTTTTCGGTGTTTGGTTTTGTGGTTGCAATTGCGCCGCAGGCATAATAGATGGGCAAAACGTGGGTTATAAAGAGAGCGATAAAAGAAATTAGGAAATATGTAGTGTGTCCCCCTTTTTATAAGAGGGGTTTGAGGACGTCGGCCCCGGCCACACCGCTGTTGACCAGATAGCACTTGACCTGGTCCAGCAGCCGGCTGAAGAACAGCCGCTGCATGGCCAGCTTATCTTCATTCACCACCAGAAGGTGTGGATTAAAGAATGGCTGGGCCTTGGCCGAGATAGTTTTCACCGCGCCCGAAGGCTCCCCGCTTTCCAGGATCCGCAGGGCCTCTTCCTTGCTCAGCTCCACCACCGCCGGTGAGACCTGGTCGTTTCTCAGAATCACCAGGCTCTTCAGGTTGCTTCTCCTGGTATAGGCCTGCGCTCCGGCCAGCCAGTTGGGGTCAAGCATGGCCTGAGATTCGCCCGAAGCCCGGAAACAGTAGGGCGCTCCCTTGTCCAGCCGGCATTCGTCCTGGAGCGGGCAGGTCCGGTCAGTGCAGTCCTCACGCCTGGTAACCACGTTCTCACACTTGCTATGGTCAAAAAGCCTGGCCAGCCGGTCGTGCAGTTCAACCGTATTCGTCGGGATATAGAACTTCCTTTCCACCGCATCGGCCACGACCTTGTTGCCCGAAAATCGCACGAACACCATTTCGTTGGTCTGGGCCTGGACTCGCGGCATCTTCTGCAGCTCAAAAAACAACTCGGTCTTCTTGGTTCCAGGTTGCCCCACCAGAATCAAGCCATTTCCATCCAGACCGACCGCCATGCCGCGCACCGCATTGATACCCAGGTGTTCCGACGATTCCAGAACCATGCCCAGGGCCAGCTTCCGCAGCGGCCCGTAATTGTCGGTGTTGACCAGGATTCCCGTCCTGGTCTCCGGGTGGTAATAAGCCCGCGGTTCTCTTCCCGGCACGTTGTCCACGGCGTAAATCACGGCGTGCGGTTCCAGGCCGGCTTCTATCTGGCCCGGGAACCAGTTTTCCACCCAGAAGTCATAAAGGTGGCCGACGTTGGTCCTGAGCTGAACGATGGTGCCGTTGATGTTGGCGTTCCACTCGTAGTAATTCTCGTAGCCCAGATGACTCTCCATCTCGGCTACCAGGGCATCCCGCAGCCTGCCCTCAGCCACTACTTCCACCGGTACCGATTTTTTCACCCGGGTGACATAATTCTGCAGGTAAATCTTCTTGACCTTCTTGGCCGTCTTCAGCCTGGACATAGCTTCGGCTATCCGGTCCATTCCTTTTTCCAGGTTCTCCATGGAGGTGGCGTAGGAAATCCTGATATAATTATCGGCCCCGAAAGCATCGCCCGGGACGATGGCCACCCGGGCTTCCCGCAGCAGGTAATAAGCCAGCCCGTAGGAATTCCTGATTTGGATACCGCCGGCTTCCTTGCCGTAATATGAGCTGACGTTCGGGAACAGGTAAAAGGCTCCCTGCGGCTTGAAGCACGAAATTCCCGGAATCTGCTGCAGCCGCATCAGGACATAGTTCCGCCGTCTCTGGAATTCGGCTGCCATCCGGTTCACTTCATATTGTGGTCCGGCCAGGGCCTCGACGCTGGCTTTTTGGGAAATGGAACAGGCATTGGAGGTGGTGTGGCTCTGGATCTTGCTCATGGCGCTGATAATCTCAGCCGGCCCGGCCGCATAGCCTATTCTCCAGCCGGTCATGGAATAGCTCTTGGAAACCCCGTTGATGATTATGGTCTTCTTCTTCAGGTCATCACCCAGCGCGGCCAGGCTCACAAACTGAAAGCCGTCGTACACCAGCCGGCTGTAAATCTCGTCGGCCACTAGGTAGATATCTTCCTTGCGAATTACCTCGGCCAGGGCCAGCAGCTGTTCCCTGGTGTAGGCGGCTCCCGTCGGATTGCTTGGATTATTCAGCACCAGGGCCCGGGTTGAGGGCGAGATGGCCGCCTTGAGCTGCTCTGGAGTCATGAGAAAACCATCTTCCTCCCTCGTTTCTACGATGACCGGCTTACCCTTGGCCAGATTCACGCACTCGGGATAAGTCACCCAATAGGGTGCCGGGATGATGACCTCGTCGCCTTCGTTGACGATAGCCTGAATCAGGTGATAGAGCGAGCTCTTGGCCCCGGTGGATATCAGCACCTCGTTGGGCTTGTAATCCAGCCCGTAATCTTCCTTGAGCCTTTTGCATACCGCTTTCCTCAGCTCCGGGATACCGTCGTTTTCAGTGTATTTGGTGAAATTCTGCTCGATGGCTTTGATGGCCGCCGTCTTGACGTTTTCCGGTGTCGGGAAATCGGGTTCGCCCACGCTTAAATCGATGACATCTATCCCCTCGGCCTTCATCGCTTTGGCCTTGGCCGAGATTTTTAAGGTGGGGGAAGCTCCTATCTTGGTTACTCTTTCTGAAACCATGGCTTGCCTGCTTTATGGAAATTATTTTTTCTCGGATTTCTTTTCGGCCGCAGCCTGTCCGGTTTCTGCTTCCGCGGCCACGGAGCCCAGCTTGTCTCTCAAGAACTTGGCCAGGTCGGCGCCGGTCAGGGCTTTGACCACTTCCGGCATCTGGGCCAGAATCTGAGTTACCTGGCCGGTAATCTGGTTGGTGCCCAGCCCCTTATCGCCACCGATGACCACGATCTTATCCACCTTGGATAGCGGTTCGGCCACAGCCCTGGCCAGCTCTGGCAACACTTTGATGAAGCTTTCCAGCAGGGCGGCTTCGTTGTACCTTTCCCAGGCCTGGGCTTTTTTCAGCATGGCTTCAGCTTCGGCCAGCCCGCGCAGCCTGATCTCATCAGCCTTGACCATGGCTTCGAGCTTCATGGCTTCAGCCTTGCCTTTGCCTTCGGCCATCAGCCTGATTTCTTCGGCCTCGGCTTCGGCCTGGATCTGGTACTTGCGGGCGTCAGCCGGTTTCAGGACATTGGCTTCGAGTTCCTTTTCCTTGCGCTTTATTTCCAGTTCTTCTATCTTAATGGCCTCTTCTTTTTCAATCTGCTTGACCCTGGCTTCTTCTTTCTTTATTTCCTGGCTGACCCGGGTCCGTTCCAGTTCGTAGGAAAAATCAGCCTGGGCTTTTTTCTGATTGACGAAGGTCTGCGATTCGGCTTTCTTGGCTTCGTTTTCCCACTGGGCCTTGGCGATCTGGGCTTCGGCCTGCAACCTGGCCACCTCAGCTTCTTTCTTGGCCTGGGAAGCTTTGATAACGGCTTCCTTTTCAGTTTCAGCCTGGGCAATGGCTGCATCCCTCTTGGCCGCCGCTATCACCGGTTTGCTCAGAGCGTCGATGTAGCCCTGGGTGTCGCTGATATCTTTAAGGGAAAAGCTAAGCAGCACCAGGCCCATATTGGTGAAATCTTCCTTGGTGGCCTGGGCCACCCGCCTGGAGAATTCCTGTCGGCCGCGGTAAATTTCCTCCACGGTCATGGTGCCGATCACTTCTCTGACCTTGCCCTCCAGGACGTTCATGGCCACATCCCGGATGCCTTCCTTGCCGCTTCCCAGGAACTGCTCGGCCGCCAGCCTGATGGCCAGGTCGGTGGAATCGACTTTTACCTGGGCCGAGGCTTCGGCCAGGATGGGGATACCGCCGTGGGTCAGGACTTCCGGCGTCTTGATATTAATGCTGATGACTTCGAGCGGCAGAACGTAGACTTTTTCAATGAAGGGCCAGACAAAAGTGCCGCCGCCCAGCTTATATCTATAACCCACTTTCTTTTTCGTTCCGTCAGGCAGGGTGATGGTTCTTTTCCGGCCGCCGGCGATAATCAGGGCTTCGTTAGGCCCGACCTTCCTGTAGTGAGTGGCCAAGACCACTCCCACTATGACCAGAAAAACAATTATGGCGCCGATAATTATTAGCCAGGTGGTTAAAGGCATGATAACCTCCCTCCAATTATGATAATTTTATCAAAAGTTCGGAGACGGGTCTGAGACCGGGCATGACCTGACCGGGGAAAAAAGGAACACGTTCACTCCAGGTCATGGCTTTCTGACTTTCCCTTTTCAGGCTATCTTGAAAGGTCTTTTTTTTCAAGGAAAGATATTAATTCTTCCCATAAACAAAGTCAAGCCAAATTTGTAGCCCGGCCCGTGAGTTTGCTGCTGGTCCGATTCTTAGACCCCGACCGGATTCATCCCCTGAGTAGGGAGAATGCCAGCCAGATCTGTTTTTTTCTGACCATACCATTTTAATCAACCACAACCTTGGCTGGAGGGCTATGGGCACGCCCGAAAACTCGGCGAGTAATCGGGAATTGGAAAAACCAAACATGATTAGGTATGTGGACCTGAGTTGCTAACGCAGGGAATTGATAGGAAAACGATTTTGACAATTAAAGTTACTTTCCAAACAAAAATTGCTTGATTTTATCGGCTTTTTGTTATAATCAACAACAATGGCCCAGCCTGAACCGTAGTGGGTCAGGAAGGGTCATTGGAAAATGAGAGAGAAATTGGCAGGGCCTTGTCGGGCAGGGCACAGGCAGGAATAGCGAGGGCTGAGGAGAAAATTGAAAAAACAAAACCAACTCCGGGGAAGGGAAATATTATTTGAGCTCAAAGAAGACCTTTGTCGCCTGCTGGTGGAAA
>JANLGB010000164.1:3732-5216 GCA_024653405.1 Candidatus Saccharicenans sp. | reverse complement strand
CCTTAAAACCAGCGAATTGTTATGGGCAAACATCTGTCAAACCTCGTTAATAAAGACAAATAATGGGAAAAAAGGGTTGCTTACAAAAAGACAGAAACATGGATTAAGAAACATAGCCTATATCTGATAATCAAGGAAAACCTGGAGGAAAAACCCGGGCAGAATAACCGGTTGTCCTGCCTATTGCTTCAGTGGAGATATTTCCTCACAATACTGGCCCTGCTCCAGCAACCTCTTTATCTTGTACGTGCCTAACTTTCTGGACTTCAAGAACCCATCCCAGGCCGCTTCGGCCAGGCGGCCATTCTCACGGAGATCCTCCAGCCACTCGCCGCAATATTCCGGCGGCCCGGGCGGCACCAGGCCGGCATGTATTTCCATCAGCCAGCGCTTATTAAGCTCCTCCTGGGGGCCGATGGGGTCAGCCATGAGAATTGGCAGGCCCAGGGCACAATAAAAAGATAATTCGCTGGGCTTGGTCCAGAGAACATCGGTCTGCCTCAGCCAGCGGTTGAATTGCTCAAAATACTCAAAGACATCTTCATTGAATATCAGATGGATGTTACGGTCTATCTGACTCCAAAGCCCTTCCAGGTTGATGAATTTCAAGGCCTTTTCCAGGACCCGGCGCTGAACACCACATGACAGTAGCAGCCTGACCCGGCCTGCCTGTAAGGAGCGATTCAAACTTTTCAATATGAAGCGGACAATCTCGGTCTGGGCCCCGGCCCCACCTATGGCAAACATGACCGTAAAATGAGAATCAATGGTTTCGGGCACCCTCTTCGGGCCCAGCATATGGCTTACCGAATGACTGTGGTAGGCGAAAAACTTGCCACTTGGGTCCAGCCGCCGCAGTCTGGCCAGCAGGTCTATCTTCAAGACATCCAGTCCTGTTTCAGTTCCTATGTTCTCTACTGGCAGGGGAAAACCGGTCATAAGAATATTTTCCGGCCTGACCCCGTAGCTGAGCAGGCGTTTCTTGACCTGGGTGCAGGGCACCAGGTATTTGATGCGGCTTGTGGCCGGATTTTCCGGCACCCAGACCCGGTTGATGTCGGCATCGCAGATCAAGAGGTAATTATCCCTGGGACTTATCTCCCTTGCTGAAACCATATCCAGGGCAATGGCGGTGGCGTAAAAGGTATGGATGACCGGAAGATTATCTGAAAGATAATCAGGAAGCCTCCGGCATAATCCTGCCTTTCTTATCAAAAAGGCAAGAAACTTCACCGCCAGGTTGGGTGAACTTAAATCTTTCCTGGGATATAAAGGCGGGATTTTCTGTATGGACAGGATTATTTTGAGCGCCAGCTTCCCCACCACCGGATAAGAGCCAATTCTTGAAAGAAAATAGTAGGCCTTCCTGATGGCCCGCCAGTATTTTTTTTCGCCGGGTGCGGCGTACCGGCCAGAACCCCAGACAATGATATCTTTCTCAGACAGGCACCTCAGGGCCGCTTTCCCCCTGCGACGCCTGTCTG
>JANLGB010000164.1:0-3722 GCA_024653405.1 Candidatus Saccharicenans sp. | reverse complement strand
CCCTGAGGTGCCCCAGGCCCATGTGAACAGCAACGATGCGGGCTAAATCAGGTTTCTTCATAAACCAGCTTATCGTACCGGGCCGGGTGATAGATGAGAGAATTCCTGCCCACCCTTATGCGTCCACCGCGCCATTCAACAGAGGTGCTGAAGAAAGGCGTCAGGTAGACCACAAAAAAGATGACATCTTTCACTACAACCATAAGCGGAAACAGAAGATGATTGATCAGCCGACTTCTGTCCGGCGCATTCACAGCCAGAAAATTTAAATATTCCAATAATATTTTTCCGGCAGCCACCAGCAGAAACAGCTTCCAGAACCTGCCCCCGTATAAGAGCAGCGCTCCCAGGGAAAGGATCACCGGGTTGAGCAGAATTTCTGATAAATAGGCAGGCCGGTTTAACTGGTAACGTAGGCGGGCCCACCTGGCCATCCTCCTGTAAAAACTTTTAAGGCTGGCTCGCTGGCTGATGTTGGCTACCCAGGTAAAGTTGGTGCTGACCCTGAAACCGCTTTCCTGGAAAGACTTGCCGATGAGGTAATCTTCGGCCAGGTAATCCTTGAAATATTTGAACCCACCGAAGGTCTTCAGCGCCAGGCGATCTATTAGCATCGATTTGCCCACAACCACGGGTATGGAGAATAACTTCCACAAGGTTATAACATTTCCGGAGGTAAAAAAATTCAGGCTTGTATTTTCCATCAGGCTGGCAAAGGTGCGGCTGGAAGTTCCCATTATTGGCGAAAAAATTACCCTGGCTCTTTTCTTCAGATATTCATCGACCAGACATCTCAAAGTCCCGGCCTCGACCCTGACATTAGCGTCGGCCACCCAGAGCAGGCAGCCATATGACTGTTTTTCCATGAAGTCCAGCTTGTGAATCTTGGGGTTTTCCGTGGAATGATGTCCTGTAGCCAGAATCCTGGTGCGAACCCGGGGATACCTTTCGCTCACCCTTCTTATGATTTCAACTGCCTTATCCTGCCAGTCATCAACGGCAAACAGGATTTCGTAGACCGGATAATCCAGGCGATAGAAAGATTCAAGATTGGCTTCCAGGTCATCCTCGACTCCCCTGATTGGCTTCAAGATGCTGACCGGCGGGTAGCGAAAGTCTTGCTCCCGATTTGATTTATCGCTACCGCTTGACTTGCGAGGACGGTGAATGATGGTCATAAAGGTCATAAGGACCAGGTAAAGGCCCGAAAGGCTGAGTATAATAGTCAGCGCTATTTTCATCAGGGACAGGGTAGCCGGCAGCTGTTAAAAAATAGGCAGGGAATTGTTATTTTTTGGTTAAGAACGGGGACACGAGACTGTGTCCCCCATTTTAATCAGCTGTTAAGGGATTCGACCAGCTCCCGCAGCCGGTCCAGAAAATCCGGGATGGCCGCTACCACCCGGTTCCAGTTGGGGATATGTGGAGAATAGAGCGGGTCCTCCAGAAACTTCTGCCCGGCAATCTGCAAGGCCCTGGTAAAAGCTTCGGTCATCAGGCTTTCCTTGTGGTAGTCAAAGATAAGTCCGTTTATCTCTGATTCATCTTGGTACCTCTTGACGTAATCCTTGGCCGTCCTCTGGTAATTCACGGTCAGCGTCCGCAGGGTACTTTCGGCCAGGATGATGCCTTCTATGGCCAGGTTCCTGAAAATTGCCCTGGCAATGTCCACGGACATCTTCATCAACCCGGTAGTGGGGTCCTCGGCCGATAGCGGTTGATGCTTGTGTTCATAGGTTTCCACGATCTCGGCCTGGCAGATACGCCTCAGGGAATAATTCCTGTAGACCTCGGCCAGGGTTTCCACCTCCAGTCCCCAGTCTGAAGGAATCCGGTTTATCCGGGCCAGGTCTGAGATCATGGAAAACTCTCCGGCCAGCGGATAGCGGAAGCTGTCCAGGTAGACCAGGAAGGGCAGATGACCATAAATGCGGATCAAGCTCCTGACCAGCGGGGAAACAAACAACCTGGTAACCCGGCCGTGCAACCTGTCGGTGACCCGGGCGTAATAGCCCTTGCAGAAAGCATAATCTATGTGGGGCGAAGCCACCGGGTAGCACAGTCGAGCCAGGAGTTCCCGGGTGTAGTTGACTATGTCACAATCATGCAGGGCTATAACCCGGCTCTCTTCCCTCGATAAAATATAACCATAAGCCACCCAGGCCGAGCGCCCCTTGCCATCGCCTCCGGGCGACAGGTCGACTTCCTCCAGGATTCTATACAGCTCGCCCAGCCGAGGTCCCGAAGCCCAGATAACCCGGTGTCGCTGAGGCAGGGCAGAAAACATCTTCCTGGTCCTGAAGAAATCTTCTTCTCTTTCGGTGCGCCCCAGGACCACCACGATCTCGTTCAGGTATTCTATGTCTTTTAAGTGATGAAGAATCCCCTTCAGGGCTGGTGAATCCAGCTCGGCCGGGGTGACCGGCAAGACCAGGGCAATCGGCCGGTGGCGGTTAAATTCCCTCAAATCTTTTTCCAGGCGGTCCAGCCTTAATTCTCCCAGTCGATGGAAAGTCGGCACCACCCCGCTCTGATGGAAATCAGCCATGGTTACCTCCTTTTAATTCTCTTGGCCGCCGACCCAGTCTTACTGGAGGCATGTTTCTGCAGGCCCAGCAAGAAATTTATGGCCTCAGCCCAGCCTTCCGGGCCGGGGCGGGAAGTCCTGAGCAATTGCGTTCCCTTTTCTGGTATTTCCAGGTGGCGGCCGTCTGGCCTGGCCACCAGCACCGGCAGGTCAACCACCCTGAGCATCGGCCAGTCGTTTTCCGAATCGCCCAGGCCTATGGTGATCATCATCCCCGGGCCGAGCCGGTAGAGTTTTTTCAGGATCCGGACCGCCCGGCCCTTATCGTTGTGGCCCGTGAGATGAAAAAACCGTCCCCCCGCGGTAATCCTCAACCCGCGCGACCGGGCTACAGTCTTCATCTTTCGGAACAATTTTTCACGCTCTCTGGCGGCTTTTGGCCCCAGGCTCGGGCCGGAAATTACTTTCCTTTTATTGAGTTCATCAATACCCGCCTTTCCCTGAACTTTCCTTTTCCCTGGTTGCCCTGTCCTCTTTATCAACGCGAACTCGGGACTGTATTCCAGGAAAAACGGTTCATCGTATTCCCTCCTCCTGGCCAGCTCCGCTTCCTTCTGGCTCAAGCCTGTTATCTCCGCAATCTCCCGCCTGCTCAGGTCTCCAAAACCTATTAATTTTCTGGCTAATGTCTTTTCCATCATCTTCAAGGCAGACCTCAGGTGCCGGTAGCTGGTCCCGAGCTGGATTACCCGGTAATTATCTTTCTTAAGAGCTTTGAGGCCCAGCAGCTTGTAATAGGAATCAGGAAAATATCCATCGGGAATAAATATGGCTCCTCCGTTTTCAACTATGAAGGGATGCTTCAACCCGAGTTTCCCGGACAAGACTTCGGTCTCGGCCCTCGTCTTGCTGGTGCAGAGGACAACCGGAATCCCCTTCTTCTCAACCTTCTTAAGAACAGGCAGGGCGGCCCGGCAGCTATAGGTCCTGTGGTCAAGCAGGGTGGCATCCAGGTCGGTAAAAATGACAAAACCACCGGACATTAGACTTCTGCCTCTCAGGTTTTATTAACAAGGACTTTGAAGACGACCCGCTTTGTTGTCAGTATAACAGCAAGGCACCGATGGTGTCAACCAGAAATTTCTTTCAGGTTAAGACATGGTATCCAGGATAAAGGGAGTGTTTGGAGGAGGCG
>JANLGB010000163.1:2931-5245 GCA_024653405.1 Candidatus Saccharicenans sp. | reverse complement strand
CGAAGCCATAGAAGTGGCCCTGAACAAGGGCATCCCGCTGACCCAGGTCAGCTCACCTTCCAGGCTGGAACACTACGGGGGTATCGGGGCCTTTCTTAAATACAAGCCTCAAAAATAAAGAACAATCGAAGGGATAACCCGTTCCAGATAGTCAGCCTGTCTTGAGGTCTTAAGCTATTTAGATTTGGGAACTTTTCTCAGCAGGAAGCTTATTTTTTCAGCCGAGAGCCAGCGGTTGGCCTTCCTGGCCGCCACTATCATCTGGCCGCTGCGGCGTCCGGTCTTCAGGCTGACCACCAGAAAACTTCCGGGCTCCGGGTCATTGTTGAGGGCCCCGGCACACCAGGTCCGGAGGTCGTTCCAGCTCAGGGCCTGGCTGACATGGGCGTGCCCCCAGAAAATGGCAATAACATTATAGGGCTGGATGGCCTGGAGAAAGGCGTGGCGCTCTCTCTGCGTCCACCAAGCCTCGCTCCAGGAGTCGAACCCATAATGCTGGAAAATAACTACCGGGCGGCCGCTGGAGCCAACGGACCTCCTCAGGTCTTCAACCAGAAATTCCAGGCTGCGTTTGGGATAACGGGCATCGCCACTGACCCGCCGGCGCCAGATGTTCAGGTATTCTTCACCCATGCTTCCAGGATACAGGTTGAGATGGACAAAATGTACCCTGCCCCAGTCCCAGGAATAATGCTGCCCGTCAGCCGAGATGCTTCTCAGCCCCGGGCGCAGGCGGTTGCGGCTTCTAAGATTGGTTCGGACCAGGCCATCAGACGGCCCGTCGTGTTCGCCGAAACCTTCATACACCGGAAAAGCTAACAGACGGTCGCCCTTGAGCCCGAAGTCTTCCACGTACTCTTGCCAGAATTTCTGCACCTCCGGTGAGCCGCCGTCATCCACAATGTCCCCCAAGATAACCACTCCCCGCGGCGTATTAATTTTCCCTTTTACTCCGAATTCTTCCGGCAGGTTCTGGCCGGGTAGGCTGTTCATGGCCAGGACCATCTCCCTGTTTATTTCCCTGGCTTTAACCGAGCCGCCGTAATGAAGGTCAGCGGCCACCAGAAAAGTAATCTGATTTTCGTCGGGCTCATCCTGAACCCGGAAAGACCAGACCTTTCCCGGAGAATCCGGGAAAGAACCATTCTTGGTGTCTACCCGCCAGAAATAGCTCTGGCCGTATTTCAGGTTTTTTTCGGGGATGAAGAAAAAGCTCATCCCGGGCTTTAAGTCTCTGACCACCGGCCTGGCCTTGTCCAGCTTTTTTGGGTCCTGGCTAAAATAAACGTCCTGGGAGGTGGCCCATGGTCCCGGGGTCCAGGTCAGGCGGTTCAATTGGCGGCTGACACTGCCGTGCTGCTGATGGGGCACGGGGTCTCGGGCAGAACCGTCGTCTATGGAAAACTGCCGAATGATTCCGGGCTGAAGTAACTGGCCGCGGCTGTCCAGCTGGTCCACCCGCCAGAAATAGGTACGTCCCGGCTTAAGGTCCGATACCTCCAGGCTGGTCACAGAAGCGGGAAAACTCCCCTTAAGGGCTTTTTTACTGGCTTTTTCCACCTCCTCCTTCACACCGGAAAAATAGACGGCAAAGGACGCCGCCTTCTCCTCACCCCTGTGCCATTGCAACGACAGCGCCAGCCGGGCCAGGATTTGATTTTCAAACGGGTAGAGCGGAATGGCCTCTTTCCTCCCGGCCAGGTTCCAGATTTCAAGCGGGCTGTAAGCGCCATCCAGAAGCTCCAGCGAAGCCAGATAGCCGTTAAAAGGATCGACTGGAAGGGGCAAACCGGAGGCGGTTTCACCTCCGAGATAAAAATATTTATCCGGTTTTATCTGCAGATTGGCCTCGGTCTCAGCTTTTAACCAGCCGTCAACATACACCCGGAAATTTTTTCCGTCGTAAACAAAAGCCATCAGGTGCCAGAGACCGGGCTCAGGGTAGCCCCGGTGGTAGCCGAGCTTAACCCGGGTCGAATGATAGAAGGCGGCATCCATTCCCTTTCCAATGGCGAAAGTGGCCGCGGCCTCCGGCTGCTGGGACCAGGTTAGAATGACCCGTCTCTGGGCCAGCTCGGGCACCAGAACTCTTACCAGGAGCGTGAAGGGCTGCCTCCCTTTTAGGCTGGCGGGCGGGGAGAAAGTCGAGCGCAGCAGGACATCCACCTCCGTCAGGTTAACTGCTTTTTGATTCTTGATGACTTCCACCGTTGGCTGGGTCCGGAAAACCGGAATAAAATTCCCGCCGAGAGTGCCCAGATTCCGCCAGCTTTGAAGCCGCCCCTCTGGTAGAATGGAAGCATCAAGGTAGATG
>JANLGB010000163.1:0-2921 GCA_024653405.1 Candidatus Saccharicenans sp. | reverse complement strand
CTTCCTCGGGGCCGGGAATGAATTAACAGGCAAACCTAAGATAACGACCAGGATGATAAAAAAGCAGGCCGGTCTTTTCCTCACCCCTGACTCCTTACAGGGTATTTTTTATTTAGGATAATAAATTTTTCTCCGCGGGGCAAACAAGAATTTTCTTTCTCACCGGCCGGTATCTTCGTCGGCCAAAACTGAATAAAAAAAGGGCAGCCGGAGCTGCCCTTAGATGGAAAACAAAAATCAACTTTACTTACACGGAACCTCTTCCGCCTGGGGGCTATAGTCCCGGAAGCAAATGCGGTTGAAGACACTATAAACAATTGGGATGATAAACAGCGTCAACAGGGTGGTGGCTATCAACCCTCCCACCACGGCCACGGCCATGGGTGAACGGAATTCGCTGCCCGAACCACCCGACACGGCCATCGGCAGCATGCCCAGGAGGGTGGTCAGGGCTGTCAGCAGAACCGGCCTCAACCTGGTAACTGCTCCTTTGATTATGGCTTCTCTTTTATCCAGGCCCCGCCTGATGAGCTGGTTGATGTAGTCGATCATGACTATGCCGTTATTAACGGCAATTCCGGCCAGGATTATCACTCCTATCAGGGCCGGCAGGCTGACCGGTTTTCCGGAAACCAGCAGTCCGAAGATGACGCCGATGATGGCCAGGGGAATGGTGAACATGATGACAAAGGGATGGAGGAAGTTTTCAAACTGAGAAGCCATGACCATGTAGACCAGGAGAACGGCCAGGGCCAGAGCCGCCGCCAGAACCTTAAAGGCGTCAATCATCTGCTCATAGGAGCCGCCGTATTCCAGGAAATAGCCGGGAGGCAACTGCTCTTCAACATCCGCCAGGTGTTTCCTGATGTCCCTCATGATGCTGCCCAGGTCGCGTCCAGAGATATTGGCCGTGACCGAGATCTTGCGCATCTGGTTTTCCCGGGTGATCTGGATTGGACCTTCGCCTCGTTTCCAGTCGGCAATTTGTTCCAGAAAGATGATTTTCCCCGCCGGGGACATCAACGGGATTTTCCTGATTTCTTCCAGGCTGTCCCGGTACTGCTTGGCCAGCATCACCCTGATATTAACTTCATCCGACCCATCGCGGTAACGGCTGACCACTGTTCCTTGGGTGGCCGTCTGGATGGTGCTGGACACCTGGGCTACAGCCAGTCCCAGACGGGAGGCTCTTTCCCGGTCGAGGGCAAACTGATATTCCGGCTTTCCCTGGGCCAGGCTGTGGGTCAAGTCGCGTAAGCCCTCGACGTCACTGATTCTCTTGACGACGGTATCGCCAATTTCCCTCAGCACTTCCAGGTCTTTGCCGAACAGCTTTATTTCCACCGGGGCGGCCGCCCCGCTCATCATGGCCGCTTCCATGTTAATCTGTTCAAATTTGAAATTTTCCAGCCGGGGCAGCATTCTCCTGACCCTTTCCAGGATTTCGGCATCTGTATATTTTCTCTGCGAACGGTTAACCAATCTAACCATCAACATGCCCTCGTGGGTCCCGGTAACGCCCATGCCGCTAGCCATGTCGGCCGGGTCTTCTTCCGCCCCGGAACCGGCTTGAGCCGTAACCAGCGATACTTCCGGCTGCTGCCTAAATATTTTTTCCACCTGGGTGAGAACCCGGTTGGTTTCTTCGAGCGAAGTGCCCACCGGCAATTTCACCCTGGCCATCAGGAAATTGCGGTCCGATTGCGGCATGAATTCGGTACCAAGAAAAGCCACGGTCACCAGGGAGACGACGAACAGGGCTGCGGTCACAGTCAGAACTGTTTTTCTTTTTTTCAAAGCCTGGGTCAGCAGGTTACGGTAAAAAGCCCTGGCCGCCGCAAACCTCGGTTCTTTCACCGAACATTCCTCGTCAGCTTCCTTGGTCCCGGCCTTCTTTTTCAGCCGGGCTTTGAAAAGCAGGGAGGAAAAAAGCGGCACCAGGGTCAGGGCCACGAACAGCGACGAGACCAGGGAGAAAACAATGGTCAGGGCCAGGGGCTGGGTCAACTTGCCGGTTATGCCTCCGGCAAAAACCACCGGCAGGAAGACGATGATGGTGGTCAGGGTAGAGGCAGTGATGGCCATGCCTACTTCTGAGGCTCCGATGACCGCCGCCTCTTCCACGTGCTTTCCTTCTTCTATGTGCCTGAAGGTATTTTCAATGACCACGATGGCGTTATCCACCAGCATGCCCACCCCCAGGGCCAGGCCGCCCAGGGTCATCAGGTTCAGGGTATAGCCAGCTGCATACAGAGCCACGAAGGTGGTGATTATAGAAAGGGGAATAGCAATGGAAATGATCAGGGTCGGGCGCCAGTTTCTTAGGAAGAGAAAGATCATGACAATTGCCAGCAGGGCCCCGACCAGGGCGTTGTTGGCGGTGCGGCTGGCCACCATGCTGATCATTTCCGCCTGGTCCATGGCCAGATAGAAATTGATGTTACCGGGCAGGGTCGGCTGAATTTTACTCACTTCTTTCTTGACGGCATTGCCGACGATGGCCGCATTGGCCCCGGAGCGCTTGTTGACCACCAGGTAGACTGCCTTCTGCTCCTGCACCCGGGCCACATTCCTGGTTTCTTTGAAGGTATCTTTAACCTCAGCAATATCCTTAATGTAAATCGGCTCAGCTCTCTGGGAGAGACCAACCACCACGTTCCTGACATCATCCACACTCCGGAATTCACCCAGGGTTCTGACAATCAGGTCTTCATGGCGTTCGACCACATCGCCTGCCGGCACGTTGATGTTTTCAGCGGCTAAGGCCATTAACACCCGGTCCAGGGACAGGTTGTAGGAAATCAGGGCATTCTTATCAACCTCCACCCGAATTTCCCTTTCATCAGTGGAAAAAACGGCAGCGGAAGCCACCCCATCCAGCCTTTCCAGCCTGGGCTTGACCTCATCCTCTATTAGCTTTT
>JANLGB010000162.1 GCA_024653405.1 Candidatus Saccharicenans sp. | reverse complement strand
CCACCGGCGTGCTGCTTCAGAAAGAACTGGGCCTGGAGGTTAACGTCCTCCAGAGCGGGCCTCTCGGCGGCGACCAGCAGGTTGGGGCCAGGATCGCCGAGGGACTGATTGATTTTCTGATATTTTTCTGGGACCCGCTGGAAGCTCAACCGCACGACCCCGATGTCAAGGCTCTGTTGAGAATCGCCGTCGTCTGGAATATTCCGGTGGCCTGTGACCGGGCTTCGGCTGATTTTATAATTTCATCTCCATTGATGAGGGAAGAATATCCCAGGCAAGTGCCCGATTATTCCGATTACCGTTCCCGGCGGCTCAAGCTCGACTGAGAGCTGCCCAGAATTTCTTTGAGGTAAGAGCCGGTCAGGGAACCAGGCCTGGCCGCCACCTGCTCCGGCGTTCCCTCGGCCACGAGATAACCGCCGCGGTCGCCCCCTTCCGGACCCAGGTCGATGATATAATCGGCGCATTTAATGAATTCCAGGTTGTGTTCTATTACCACCAGACTATGTCCCTGCTCCACCAGTTTCTGGAAACAATTCAGCAGGATTTTGACGTCATCCAGATGCAAGCCTATGGTCGGCTCGTCGAACAGATAAAGAATCTTCTTATTCTTCTCGTGCACCAGGTGGTAGGCCAGCTTAATCCGCTGCAGCTCGCCGCCCGACAGGGTGGTGGTTGGCTGACCCAGCCGCAGGTAACCCAGGCCGACTTCGGCCAGGGGTTTCAGACGCTTAACAATTTCCCGGTTATCGGCGAAGAAGCCCAGGGCCTCATTGACGCTTAACTGCAGGACTTCGTGGATATTCTTGCCCCGGTATTTGATTTCCAGGATGTCCGGCTGGTAGCGGCGGCCGCCGCAGGTCTCGCAGGTCAAGACCACGTCGCTCAGGAACTGCATTTCCACTTCCTGGAATCCGGCTCCCTGGCAATCGGGACACTGGCCGCGGGTCGTGTTGAAGGAAAAATTCCCGGCCTGGTAGCCCTGAGCCCGGGCTTCCCGGGTTGAGGCAAACAACTCCCGGATACCGTCCAAAGCCTTGGTGTAAGTGGCCGGAATGGACCTCGGGGAAGTGCTCAGCGGGGATTGGTCAACCCTGACCACCTTGCTCACCCGGTCAGCTCCCGCTATCCGGTCGAAGCCGTTGGTGCTCTGCCCGGTTAATCCTTTATAAATGACTTCATCCAGCAGGGTGCTCTTACCCGAACCGGAAACGCCGGTAACGCAGACCAAAAGTCCCAGGGGTATTTTCAGGTTGAGGTTCTTCAGGTTGTGTTTCCGGGCGCCATAAATTTCCAGAAATCCTTGTGGCTGGCGCCGCTGCTCAGGCTGCGGAATGGAAATTTCATGCCGGAGGTAGCTGGCCGTCAGCGTCTGCCCCTGTTCCAGGAAGGCTTTCATCTCGCCGGCAAAAAGCACCTGGCCGCCGTATTCTCCCGCTCCTGGCCCCAGGTCCACCAGATAGTCGGCTTCCCTGATAATTTCCGGGTCATGCTCTACCACCACCACCGTGTTGCCCATATCCTGCAGGCGCCTCAGTATCCGCACCAGGCGACGGTTGTCGCGCGGGTGCAGCCCGACCGACGGCTCATCCAGCACGAATAGTGTACCAACCAGGGAAGCGCTCAGAGCCGCGGCCAGGTTAATCCGCTGGGCCTCGCCGCCGCTCAGGGTGAAGGTCATCCGGTCGAGCGTCAGGTAATCCAACCCGACTTCCAGCAGGAACTTGAGCCGTCCCCTTATTTCCTGGATCAACCGCTCGCCGATTTTCTGCTCGTAAGGAGTAAGCTCCAGATTTTCCAGGAAGTCGCAGGCTTCCCTGACGGTCAGGGCGTTAAAATCGCCTATGGATTTCCCGGCAATCTTTATGGCCCGGGCTTTTTCGTTCAAGCGGGTGCGGTTGCAGGCCGGGCAGGGGGCGAAGTTGCGGTAGCGGCTGAGCAGCACCCGGACCTGGACCTTGTATTTCTTGGACTCCAGCCATTCGAAAAAGCCCTTGACCCCGTAGTAGCCGTCACCGCCTTCCAGGACGAATTTCCTCTGATCTGGCTTGAGTTTGTAAAAAGGAATATTGGTGGGGATGCCCCGCTGCCTGGCCTCGCGGATAAGCTCGCGTTGCAGGCCGAGGGAAGCCGGCTTGGTCCAAGGCTCAATCGCCCCTTCTTCTATGGATTTCTTTTTATCCGGGACAATCTTATCTTCGTCCAGAACGGCCAGGTCGCCAAAGCCGTGGCAGACAGGGCAGGCTCCCTGGGGGCTGTTGAACGACAGCAGGTTGGGGTAGGGCTCTTCGTAAGGCAGGTCGCAGGTCTTGCATTCCAGGTACTCGGAAAAATTGAAAACCTGGCCGCTTTCGGACCGGACCCGGACCCGGCCGTCGCCTTTTTTCAGACCGGTCTCCAGAGAATCTACCAGGCGCTCCCGGTCCCCGGGGTCAAGCTGGAAAAAGTCCACCAGGACTTCCAGCTTCTTTTCGGGCTGCCTGGTTTTTTCCGCCTGTTCGGCCGTGATTATCTTCCCCTCCCGGTAAAACCGCAGGAAGCCTTCTTTTTTCAACTCGGCCAGCTTTTTCCCGGGCGGCCAGGAGAAGGTGATAGCCAGCCGGGTGCCGGGCCGAAGACTGTTTAGGGCTTCGACCATGCTGTCGATGGTGTCTTTTTTAACCGGCTGTCCGCATTTCAGGCAATGAATGGTTCCAATCCGGGCGTAAAGCACCCGGAGAAAATCGTAGATTTCGGTGACCGTGGCCACGGTGGAGCGCGGGTTCTTGGCTGCAGCTTTCTGCTGGATGGCGATAGCCGGGGGGATGCCTTCGACCAGGTCTGCTTCCGGCTTGTCCATTCTCTCCAGAAATTGCCGGGCGTAGGAGGAAAGAGATTCCAGGTAGCGGCGCTGCCCCTCGGCGTAAAGAGTATCGAAAGCCAGGGAAGATTTGCCTGAGCCGCTGAGGCCGGTGATGACTATGAGCCGACCCACAGGCAGGTCCAGGTCGATGTTCTTAAGGTTGTGGACCCGCACCCCGCGTAGAACGATCTTTTCTTCCATTGTTAAAAAATTATACTCTCTTGAAGGCCAGATGGTAAGAAGTGGCTTCAGTTCTGGCTGGAAATTACGGGGCCAGCAGCCAGGGTCTAAAGCTGCGATTTACTGGAAGCGAAAAAAACAGGGGACTCCCGAAGTCCGCAGCTGAAACGATATAAAATCTGATATAATTATGAGCCTTATGAACATCTTGATACTAGCTGGAATCGCCCTGGCCCTGGCCGTTGATGCCTTTGCCGTTACCGTGGGCCTGGCCTGTTCTCTCTCCGGGCTCAGCCGCAGCCAGGTTTTCCGCCTGGCTTTCCATTTCGGTCTGTTTCAGTTCATGATGCCGGTCATCGGCTGGTTCATAGGGGAAAACCTGCCCAAACTCATTTCCCACTATGACCATTGGGTAGCCTTCGGACTGTTGCTTCTGGTGGGTTTAAGAATGGTCCGGCAATCATTCCGGGGCGAGGAAGAAAAATTTCGGGACAGCGACCCTACCCGGGGCTGGTCGCTCCTGGTGCTGGCCCTGGCCACCAGCCAGGACTCCCTGGCCGCTGGTTTCGGGCTGGCGGTGCTTGGCATTAACATCTGGATTTCAGCCCTGGTAATCGGTCTGACCGCCTTCAGCCTGACCTGGGCGGCCAGCCGCATCGGACCGCTGATGGGGCGGGTTTTCGGGCGCCGGGCCGAGCTGGTGGGCGGACTGGTTCTGATCCTGATTGGCCTGAAGATTCTATTCGACCATATGGGGAAAGGATAACTCCGGGCGCAGCTTTGACATTTATGGGCTTTTTTCTATAATAACTTCTGCTAAAAATGAGAAAGAATAGAGAGCAAGGACAATTTTCAGGTTGCTGAAACACCAGGAGGCCGATTGATTTTTGGAGTGGGTGTAGATATCATCGAAGTCGCCAGGGTGGAAGATAAACTGACCCGGACCCCGGGGCTGAAGGAAAAGCTCTACACCCCGGTTGAAATCGCCTACTGTGAAAGCAAAAAATTCCCCTTTCAGCACTACGCGGCGCGCTTTGCGGCCAAGGAAGCTTTTATGAAAGCTTTGGGCACAGGCTGGAGCCGGGGAGTGAAGTTCTCGGAAATTGAGGTCCGGAACCTGGAGACCGGTCAACCCGTTCTTGAAATCTATGGCCGGGCCAGGGAGCTTTGCCAGGAAGAAGGCATTACCAGGTTTTATGTGACGTTGTCGCATCTGCAGACCAAGGCTATGGCCACGGTCATACTGGAAAAATAGAATACCTCTGGAGGGAATATGACGCACTTCGGAAACTACGAAGAAAGAGTAAAGAATTTTTCCTGGGCCATCAGCGAGCAGGAACTCGGATACCAGCCCGGGCAGGTCATCAACATCGGCTGGTATTGCTCGGACCGCATCTGCCAGCAGGGCAAGGCCGACAAGGTGGGCCTCATTTGGGAAGGTTTTACCGGCGAGAAAAAGATTTTCACCTATAACGACATCCGGCTTTATTCCAATACCTTCGCTAAATTCATCACCGACCTGGGAATCAAAGCCGGGGAGCGGGTCTGTCTGTTTATGGACCGGGTGCCGGAGCTTTACATCGGTTTCCTGGGAATTCTCAAGACCGGCTGCATCGTCCAGCCTCTGTTTTCGGCTTTTGGCGAGGAATCGCTTTTCGTCCGCCTGGAGAATGCTGAGACCACGGCCATTTTCACCCAGAAAAAGCACGTCTCCAAGGTTAGGAAAATAAGGGAGAAGCTGCCGCACCTAAGATACATAATCATCATTGACTACGACGGCAAGTCTCCTCTCCAGGAGAGGGAAGTGGCTTTCTCCATGCAGAATTCGGAAAAAGTCGAAAATTATGAGATCTATCCCACCTATGCCGAAACTCCTTCGGTCCTGCACTATACTTCCGGAACCACCGGCATGCCTAAGGGGGTCAAGCACGTCCACTACTCCCTCATCTCTCAGTACATAACGGCCAAGTGGGTCCTGGACCTGCACGACGATGACATCTACTGGTGCACGGCCGACCCCGGCTGGGTGACCGGAACTTCTTACGGCATCATCGGGCCCTTCAGCCTGGGTGTCACCCAGTGTGTTCTGGACAGCGGCTTTTCGGCCGAAGCCTGGTACCGGTTCATCGAGAAAAACCGGGTAACCGTCTGGTATTCGGCCCCGACGGCTATCCGGTCACTGATGAAAGCCGGCGACGAAATCATCAAAAAATTTGACCTGTCATCCCTGCGACATCTGGCCAGCGTCGGCGAGCCCC
>JANLGB010000161.1 GCA_024653405.1 Candidatus Saccharicenans sp. | reverse complement strand
GTCGCCAGGCTTAAGCTGGCGACAAGCTGCCAACCGAGAGAGAGCTGGCCGCACAGCTTAAAATTGCCCGCGGCACCGTGAAAAAGGCCTACGAGCTGCTGGCCGCCGACGGCCTTATCGAAACCACCCAGGGTCGGGGGACCTTTATTTCTGCCCGGCAGGACGTCATTCCCACCGGCCGCAAAGAAAAAGCATTGAAAATGATCGATAACCTCCTGGACGAGCTCCAGAAGTTGAATTTTTCCTACCAGGAAATCAAGACCTTCGTTGACCTGGCCATATTCCAGCGCGAGGAAAAGCTGGAGGATTTCAATGTGGCCATGATCGACTGCAACCCGGAAAGCCTGGCCATTTTCGAAAGGCAACTGACCTTTTTGAAGCACGTCCGGGTGGCTCGTTTTCTGCTCGACGAAATCATGGCCGACCCCGAAGCCGAGAAAAGGCTTAAACCGTTCGACCTGATTCTCACCACCAGTACCCATTACAGCGAGCTTCTGGGGAAATTATCTGGCCTCAAGGACAAGCTCCTGCAGGTGGCTGTCTCCCCCAGCCAGGAAACCATCATCGAGATGGCCAGCCTCAGCCCGGTCCAGAGACTGGGTGTGGTCTGCGAGAGCCAGAATTTCCTGAACCGGGTAGTGGCCAGATTGAAGAGCCTGGGCCTGGTCGCCGGCCCCGTCCCCTATCTCTTCTTAAAGGACGAAAGCCAATTGCCCGAATTTCTGTCCAGTGTAGATGTGGTCTTCATCCCACCCGGATACCAGCTGCAGCGCCAGAAAGAAAACATGGCTGCGGTCCAGGAATTCACTGGACGGGGCGGAAAAGTCATCACCTTTGATTACCAGATTGAACGGGGTTCTCTGCTCTACGTCGAAGAAAAAATCAGCCAGCTGCTTAATCCCTGATCAGGAAGAAATCAGCCCCAACCCAAAGGACCGGCAGGCAAAATGAACCAGGAAAACAGGAGCAACCAGAAACTGGAGTTTAGGAACATGGACCAGGACACCATCATCCTCGGAGTGATCGGAGCCGATTGTCACTCGGTGGGCAACAAGATTCTGGAATTATTCTTTACGGCCGAAGGCTTTAAGGTGCTCAACCTGGGAGTCATGGTCTCCCAGCAGGAATTCATCAACGCGGCCATAGAAACCAACGCCAAAGCCATTTTTGTCTCCTCGCTCTACGGCCATGGTGATATTGACTGCCAGGGCTTCAGAGACCTGTGCCTGGAAAAGGTCCTGGACCGGATCCTTCTTTATGTCGGCGGCAACCTGGTAGTGGGCAAAACCCCATTTGAGATAGTGGAAGAAAAATTCAAGAAAATGGGTTTCGACCGGGTCTTCCCCCAGACGTCGACCTGAAAAAGGCCGCCGAACTCTTAAGACGGGACATAAAGGAAAGATTTAGTTTTGACTCAAATGACCCTCATGGTAACGGCCAGACCGGAGAGCCGACGAAACCTGAACCGGAGGCCCACGGAAAGGCCGCCGAAACCAAAGGTTCCCCGGTCGGGTGAATCACTACCATGAAGAAAATAATCAGCCTCGACCTCGGTTCCACCTGGACTAAGGGTGTCCTGTTTACACTTAGCCCGTCGGGCCTGAAGCTCGAAAAGCGAATCTCTGTTCCCACCACCCAGGATAACCTGGTGCGGGGCTTCCGCCAGGCCCTGGTTGGTCTGCTACAAAAAGATAGAGACACTACGCTAAGAGAGATGGTCGGCTAAGCCGAAATTTACTTTTCTTCTTCAGCCAAGGGCGGGTTGCGGATTGCGGCCATCGGGCTGGTGCCCGACCTGACCCTGCAACTGGCCAAGCTGGCGGCCATGTCAGCCGGCGGAAAGGTCATCGCCAGCTATTCTTTCAGCCTGACCCGGAGTGATATCGGCTACCTGGAAAACATCCAGCCCGACATTCTACTTTTCAGCGGTGGCACCGACGGCGGCAACAGCCGTTATGTCCTGGAAAACGCCCGCAAGCTGGCCGCTTCCTCTCTCTCCTGCCCTGTGATCTATGCCGGCAACAGAGCAGCGGCCGAAGAAGTCGTTGACCTCATGCCGGCCAAGGAAGTCATCGTGACCGAAAACCTGATGCCCGAAGTGGGACAGGTCAATCTGGAACCAGCCCGGGAAAAAATCCGGGACCTATTTCTGAAAAGGATTGTCAGCGGCCGCGGCCTGTCGGAAATAGTAGACCTGTTCGGAACCCCTCCCCAGCCTACTCCCCTGGCCGTGTTTGAATTAATCTCCGCCATCCCCCAATATCAAACCGACTGGTCGGACCTGGCCGCCATCGACATCGGTGGGGCCAACACCGATTTTTACTCCAACACCGAATCTTACCTGGAAACCGATACCGTCATTCTCAAGGGTATCCGCGAACCGAAAGTAAAAAGGACAGTGGAGGGTGACCTGGGGCTGAGGGTTTCGGCCCATTCGCTCGCCGATAGCGGCTGGGCTTACCTTGAAGAACGTCTTAAGGGACTTGGCCTGGAAGTCGAGCGGCTGAGAAAACACCTGGACAAAATCGCCCTGGACCTGGATTACCTGCCTCAATCTGAAGAGGAGACGTTATTTGACCGCCTGCTGGCTGAAACTTGCGTTTACTACGCCGCCCTCCGCCACAGCGGCGGCTGGAGAGAAACCTACACTCCCCAGGGCCGGGTTTACGTCCAAACCGGAAAAGACCTGAGGCGGGTTAAGGCCATCGTCGGCAGCGGCGGTTTCCTGGCGGCGTCCGGCTCGGCTGAGACAATGCGCCGGCCCTTGCAAAAGCTCAGAACTTATGGCCAGGAGCGAAAACTCCTGCCGGAGAAACCCCTCTTCTATGCCGACCGGCAGTATCTTTTCTCCTTGCTGGGCAATCTGGTTGGAAAATATCCCAAAGAAGCTACGGCCCTGGCTGTGGCCTTACTTGAAAACTTAAAAGACGAGGATTGAAGTCATGATCAAAAACGAAAAACTGGACCTCAAGGAATTCTATGAAATAAGAAAGGAAGTCCTGCAGACCTGGCCCACCGGCCAAAACGTTTCCATCGAAGAGGGCATCGGGCTGCACCGGACCATCCCCGAGGAAAGAAGGTTTGCCTGGGCCATGAAAAAGGCCCGGGAAAAACGGAAAACATTGCTGCAGCCCCGGGCCGGTGTGGCCCTGATCGAGGACCATATCAAGCTACTCCGCTACCTGGAAACCGAGGGCCAGGCCGACCTGCTGCCGACCACCATCGATGCCTACACCCGGCAGAACCGCTACGAAGAAGCTGAAAGGGGCATCGAGAAATCAAAACAGGCGGGCACTTCCCTTCTCAACGGCTTTCCTGCGGTCAACCACGGAGTGGAGGGCTGCCGCCGGGTGGTGGAGAGCGTCAACCGGCCGCTGCAGGTCCGCCACGGAACCCCCGACGCCCGGCTTCTGGCCGAGATTACTCTGGCCGCCGGTTTTACCAGCTTTGAGGGTGGCGGTATTTCTTACAACATTCCTTACGCCAAGCGGGTCCCGGTGGAAAAATCGCTCCGGGACTGGCAATACGTCGACCGCCTGGTTGGACTTTACGAAGAAAATGGTATCAGGATAAATCGCGAGCCATTCGGACCGCTGACCGGCACTCTGGTGCCACCATGCATTTCTCTCGCCATCGGAATCATAGAAGGATTATTAGCCGCCAAGCAGGGTGTCCGGTCGATAACTTTAGGCTACGGGCAGGGCGGCAACATCATCCAGGATGTGGCCGCCATTACTGCCCTGAGGGGGCTGGCCGAAGAATATTTGCGCCAGGAAGGCTTCGATGATTTCGAACTGACCACGGTCTTCCCCCAATGGATGGGCGGCTTCCCGGAGGATGAGGCCAAGGCCTTTTCGGTGATTGCCCTGGGAGCCATCGTGGCCAGGTTAGCCGGAGCCGAAAAGGTCATCGTCAAGTCGCCCCACGAGGCCATGGGCATTCCCACCAAGGAAGCTAACGCCCAGGGCCTGCGGGCTACCCGCCAGGCCATCAACATGGTGGAAGATCAGGTCATCTTCAAGCCAGAAGACGTGCAGTCCGAAGTTAAGCTGATCGAGGCCGAGGTCCGCAGCCTGTTGAATAAAGTTTATGAAATAGGTCAGGGCGAGGTGGCAGCCGGGACAGTCGCCGCCTTTGAAGCTGGCCTGCTGGATGTGCCCTTTGCCCCGTCCATCTACAACCACGGGAAAATCATCCCGATGCGGGACAACGAGGGTTTTATCAGGATATTCAACAAGGGCAACCTACCGCTGCCCGAGGAGACAATGGCCTTCCACCGCCAACGACTCCAGGAAAGAGCCCGGGCCGAGGGTCGGGCCATCTCCTTCGAAATGGTAACGGATGACATCTACGCCATCAGCAAAGGCAAATTAGTCGGGAGGCCGAAGTGAGAATAAAAAAGTTCTGTTCGTTCCGGGTAAGTCGGCTTTCTTTTTTGACGACCAGAGGGCCATCAAGAAGGGAGCCAGGGCCGACGGCTTTGTCTACGAAGGAAAACCGGTGACCAGAGGGTTCCAGAGCATCCGGATGGCCGGCGAGTGCCTGTCCATCATCCTGGAACTCGAAGACAGCCAGCTGGCCGTCGGCGACTGTGCCGCCGTCCAGTATTCGGGCGTGGGCGGCCGCGACCCGCTCTTTCTGGCCGAGAATTACCTGCAGTTCATGGAAAAGAACCTGCGGCCGTTACTGGAAGGCATGGAGATCGAGCCTTTCCGGAAGATGGCCGACCGGTTCGAAAAGCTGAAGTTTGAAGGCCAGAGGCTCCCCACAACTATCAGGTACGGCCTGTCCCAGGCCTTGCTGGACGCCCGGGCTAAAGCTGAAAAGAAATTGAAATGCGAAATCATCGCGGAAGAATACCGTCTGCCGGTTATTCCGGAAAGGGTTAAAATTTTCGGTCAGTCGGGAGATGACCGCTACACCAACGCCGATGAGATGATCCTGAAGCAGGTTGACGCCCTTCCCCATGCCCTGATCAATAACGTTGAGGACAAGCTGGGCCGGACCGGGGAAAAGTTAAGGGAATACATCAGCTGGCTGGCGGACAGGATAGTAAAGCTCCGCCCCCGGGAAGATTACCGCCCCGACCTGCATATTGACGTTTACGGCACCATTGGCCTGATTTTTGAGGGCAATCTGGATAAGGTTACCGATTACATAGCATCCCTGGAAAAAGAGGCCGGGGACTTCATTCTTTACCTTGAGGCACCGGTGGACCTCGAAGAAAAATACCGGCAGCTGGACGGCCTGGCCAGAATCACCCGGAAACTGGAAGCCCTGGGCTCGAGAGTCAAAATCGTGGCTGACGAGCACTGCAATACCCTGG
>JANLGB010000160.1:1637-5372 GCA_024653405.1 Candidatus Saccharicenans sp. | reverse complement strand
CTCCCACTGTGGTTCAAACCCATGATTGGCGGATTGACCACCTGGGTTATTGGAATCGGAATATTTATGATAACCGGCAGGCTGGGGGTCTTCGGTCTGGGCTATCAGGACCTCTCGGACGTACTGAATAATAACTTTGCCTGGAAAGCGGCCGGTGTGCTGTTAGCCGGAAAACTTATTGCCACCGTGGTTAGTTATGCTTCGGGCGGCTGCGGCGGAATTTTTGCCCCCAGTCTTTTTCTCGGGGGGATGAGCGGATTTTTTGTGGCCGGGTTATTCTCACAATGGATCAATCTCCAGCCCTCTGACCACATAATCCTGGCCGCCGTGGGCATGACCGCCTGCCTGGGGGCTGTGGTCAGGGCTCCTCTGACCTCGCTGCTGATAGTGTTTGAAATGACCCATCAGTTCGAACTGGTGCCTGGCTTGCTGCTGGCCACCCTGGTCAGCCAGGGACTGTCTCACCTTCTGGCCGGCCGGCTTAATTTTTATGAGGCCCTGCTGGTTCAAGACGGGCATGAGCTGCACAAGGTCAAACCGCCGCTTGACCTTCGCAGCTGGCAGAATCTTCCGGTTTCGGCCATCGCCAATTACCGGCCGGTGATCATTGCTTCAACCGCGCCCGAGGAGATGAAGAAAATAATCGAAAAATACCCCTATAACAATTTCCCCCTGGTGCAAGATGGACGGGTGGTCGGCGTCCTGAGCCGTGAGAAGATTAAGTCTTTTTTGAGTGGAAAATCTCCCCTGGAGATATGGCCCGCAATTTTCTGTAACGAAGAGGAAACTATAAAAGAAATTGGTAACCGCTTCGTAGAAAGTCCGTCCAACATTCTGCTGGTACGAAAAGCGGACAACGAGACTCTGGTAGGAATTATAACTCTCCATGACCTGATTCGAGCCCAGGTGGCCGTTGAAGAATAAACTCCACTAGTACCAGCCCCCGACTTCAATTAAGCCAAGGGCAGGGCTTGACTAAAAAGGGTGGCCAGCCCGCTCATAAACACCCTGTGCCAACCATAATAAAAAGCAGGCCAGTTAATAGGGGCAGACCAGCTCAGTTGATTCTGTGGCTGTCCAGGTTAGCTGGGCCTTTATTTTTTAAAAGAATTTAATTATTGAAAACTTATTCCGCTTATTCAGGCTTGCTTCGGATACAGAGATATTTGCCTTGTGCCTCACTCCTGCCAGAAGCAGCCGAGCTGAGGCCAAATGAATTTAACTGAAGAGAGGCTGGCGGCAACTTTTGCCGCTAACCAAAGACAGAAAGTAGCAAAGTCAGAGCAATTAGATCTTTTAGGCTAAAGTCAAAAGGCTTTTAATATGAAATATATTAGATATAATGTTTTTTCTGGGTGAATCAGGCCAAGCCAAACTGAAATATCCTCAGGAGGTAATGATGAATTACCCTTCGAAAAATAGCGCTTTTAAGAAAGAAAAAAGGGAATCAAGAGCAGGGTCAATTGTTTTATTTCAGCTCACTTTAATGTTCTTTTTGCTCCTGTTCCTGAGCTCATCCGTATTTTCCCAAACTTTCGTTCAGCCCCAGAACCCGAGGGCCAGAGCTATCCAGGAGATGCTCGTCCGAGCCCTGCCCGTTCCTCTTAATAAAGTTCGGTTGACGGGTGGACCGCTGCTCCAGGCCCAGCAGCTCGACCTGGATTATCTTCTGAAGCTTGAACCTGACCGCATGTTAGCCCTCTACCGCAAAGTCTCCGGCCTTCAGCCAAAAGCTGAACCCTATGGCGGTTGGGACGGACCGGGCCGCAACCTCAGCGGCCACATCGCTGGCCACTATCTTTCAGCCGTAAGCCTTATGTACGCGGCCACCGGTGATGCGCGCCTCAAAGAACGCGCCGACTACCTGGTCAGGGAACTCAAGGAAGTTCAGGATAAAAACGGCGATGGCTACCTCAGTGCGCTGGAAGGCGGACGTCGTTGCTTTGAAGCTTTGGCCCGGGGTGAAATTAAGGCGGCCAGCTTTGACCTCAACGGCGAGTGGTCGCCCTGGTACACGCTCCACAAGACTTTTGCTGGCCTGCGCGATGCCTACCGCCTGACCGGCAACCGCACCGCCCTTGAGGTGGAAATCAAGTTCGCCGCCTGGGCCGAGAAAATCCTTTCCGGTCTCAACCGCTATGAGCTTCAGCGCATGATGGACACTGAGTTCGGCGGGATGAACGAAATCCTGGTCGACCTCTACGCCGACACCGGCGACCCGCGCTGGCTGAAGCTGGCTCAAAAATTCGAACACGAAATCTTCGTTAACCCGCTCCAGCGCCACGAGGATATTCTGGCCGGAACCCATGGCAACACCCAGATTCCCAAGATGATCGGCTCGGCCATGCGCTTTCTCTACACCGGAGATAGTTCCGACCTCATAGCCTCAAGCTTTTTCTTCGACCGGGTGGCTTCTCATCACAGTTTTGCCACCGGCGACAATGGCATGAATGAATACTTCGGGCCAGCCGAAGAGCTGGCTCACCAAATCGACGGCCGGACGGCTGAAAGCTGCAACGTCTATAACATGCTAAAACTCAGCCGAATTCTTTTTGCCCTCAACCCTGACGCCCATTACGCTGATTTTATGGAGCGGGCACTTTTCAACCACGTGCTCGGCTCGATTGACCCAGAAGACGGGCGCCTGTGCTACATGGTGCCCGTTGGCCGTGCCGTCCAGCGTGAATATCAAGATATGTTCAGAAGTTTTACCTGCTGTGTTGGCTCTGGCATGGAAAATCATGCCTTGCACGGCCTGGGTATCTACTACGAAAGCCCAAACAGCCTCTGGGTAAACCTTTTTGTCCCGTCCAAGGCTCAAGCCGATATTCTTGGCGCCAACATCAACCTGGAAACTGATTTTCCGGAAGGAGAAAAAGCCACCATCACCATCGGTCTCAAGCAGCCCAAAGAATTTACCATTTTCCTGCGACGCCCGTGGTGGGCGGGGGAAGGCTTCTCAGTAATGGTAAACGGTCAGCCCTTACCGGCGGAAGCTCTGGTTCCTTCCTCCTCGGCTGAAAACCCCCAATACACTCAGGCGGTGAAAGAAAGGGCCCGCGCCGGTTATTACGTTGAGGTAAAAAGACAGTGGAAAAATGGAGACGTGATCGAAGTTACCCTGCCCAAATCTCTCTACCTCGAACCGGCTGCCGGCGACCCGACGATCGTTGCTATCATGTGGGGACCGCTGCTGCTGGCTGGAGACCTGGGACCAGAAAGGACCTGGAGCCGCCGGGAAGAAGAACCAGACGAAGTAAGGCCGGTGGCCATAAGGCGTGATTACCCCATGCTGGTTGCCTCTCCGCACCCGGTTTCGGAGTGGGTGAAGCCCGCGGCCAACAAGCCGGGGCCTTTTGTCATAGCCGGCGTTGCCAGGAAAATCCAGGAACCTGAAAAAGTGGTTGAGGTGGAACTTGTCCCCTTCTACCAACTCCACCGTCGGCTTTATTCCGGCTACTGGGATTATCTGGATGAAGCGGAATTCCAAAAAAGAGCCGCTGATTATAAGGCTGAGGTCGAAAGGCTAAAAAAATTAGAAGAAGCCGCGGTGCTTAAAGTTCAGCTTGGCGACCCGAAGAACGAAAAGGCCTTCAATTTCCAGGCCGGGGAAAACATCACCCTCCAGAGAGTGCTCGGGCGGGGCAGCCGCCGGGGAGGCAGCTGGTTTTCCTGTGACCTGCCGCTGGAAGGCCTGACCAAGCCAACCCTTCATGTGACCTATTATTCAGAAGA
>JANLGB010000160.1:0-1627 GCA_024653405.1 Candidatus Saccharicenans sp. | reverse complement strand
GAGGAAATGCCAATTTGCCCTGTTCGTTGATGGACAGCTCTTGACCAGGGAGGAAATCAATCGCGTCGCTACTCCCAGCTTCATAGAAAAAGAATACCAGCTCCCGGAAAAGTGGATCAAAGGCAAGAGCAAAATCACCATAAAATTCCAGGCTGAGCCCGGAAGCGAAATCGCCCCCGTGGTCATGCTCCGGCTCCTGAAGTAAACTCTTAGTCCAGCCCCAGCCATTATTTGAGGTGTCGGGAAAATTAAAGCGGGTAACAGTCGAAGTGCAGGCCAAACCTTGGCGAAAATGAATCAGGAGTATTTTGATCCTCTTAGGTTGGCGCCAATAAACGCCCTCTTTGAATGGGAGCTTCCTTTTACTTCCAGGCTTCTTTCATTCAACTGATAAAATGCCATGAATATGGAGAGTCGGGATGGTGGTGTAAAGAAAGCCTTTTTCCCATTTCCACTTCAGCCTGGTACCTTCTGGCAGCCAGAGCACCTGTCGCGGTTTTTCTTCCAGAGCCAGCTTAACCTGGATGGGACCGACTGGCGGGACGTAGTCGATGAAATTATAACGGTCGGGCACGGGAAAGCCTGTCCGGTTCAGGAGATGAAGCGTCAGGTGGTCATCGGTTGTTTTTCTTAGGGCAAGGTCCACGGTCGGCAGCGCTTCAACCATCACTGCCGGGGAAGGGAATAGCTTTTGAGACAGGCTCCCGATAAATTGTCTTAGCCAGGGGTGGTGGCTACGGAAAAAGGCCAGCGCCACGGGTCCATAAACTGCTGCCACCTGGCCTTTCCCGCAGGAAGCGATGGTTGCCGCAACGGCCTGGCCTCGCCGGAAATCACGGGTTGGGTATCTGAAGCCTGCCGCTTCGGCGACAGCCAGTTCAACTTCCTGCCAGCGGCCGTTTAAAGCAACGGGACCAGCCGGCGTAGCCAGCTCGGTTGAAATTTGTTGCGGCTCACCCACCAGCTTTACCCCGAGTAACGGCGCAAAGAGTCTGGCACATTTTTCACCCAGCAAAAGCAAACTCCCACCTTTTTCCACATAACTCACCACTTCCTTCTGGAAATCGGGGCTGAGCCGGTGGGCATCAGGAATGACCAGGAGCGGAAATTCTTTAAGCCTGGAAATTAATTGATGTTCGGCCAGAACATCCACCGAGTAATGAAGCTCAAGCAGAGCCTGGAGAGCCCCTTCTAATTCATCATACTCACCCGCCCAGGGCGAGAAAACCCGCTCCATCCGGTCCCAGAGTGATGTTTCTGAAAGCAGAAGTGCCACTTGGGGTACTGTCTGACTCTTGAAGCTGACTGCCTGCCTTTCCCGGCAGAAGTGCGCCACCTGTTCAAGCTGGTCGATGATTGCCGGGCCGATGTGTCCCCGGCGGGTCGGGGTGTTGTAGACTTCAAAGCCCCCGCCCTGCATCAGCACCACCGCGGCTTCCTGCTCAAGATGAACCACCGGCTTGAGGCTCCAGCCCTGGTCCCGGCCACGGTCAAATCCCCAGGCCATGAGGTCCCAGGGCATACCCGTGCTGGCTAAGTAGCGGGCTTCAAGCCGGGCCCTATCGACCGAAAGGCTCGGGGAATAATCGCCCGAAAGAAAGTCGAGCGCCGCCACCACTGGCTTGGG
>JANLGB010000015.1:9402-18533 GCA_024653405.1 Candidatus Saccharicenans sp. | reverse complement strand
CCGATTTTTCGGCCGGTCTTCAGGTCGAACCTGAGGAGCTGTCCCGAAAGGCAGGGAACCAGTACCTCAGAACCGGAAATGATAAGCGGCCGGGAAAATTCAGCCGGAAGCTCCTTGTGCCAGAGCAACTCACCCGTCTCGGTCGAGCGGGCTTCAAGACCATTCTTAAAAGGCAATAGCAGCCAGTTTTCGGACACTACCGGAGTTCCGGCCAGGGGTTCAACCAGTTCTACCTGAGGTCCAGCTATTATTCCGGAAAAGCTAAGTCCAAAAAGCTTCTGGCCTGAACTGACCCAGAAACCGGTCTTTCCCGGGACCGGGTTCTGTTCCAGGTTCATTTCCAGAAGTCCGACGGCTTGCTTTTTTCCAGACCGAACCTCGAGCAATTCATATGCCGGTGGCCTGTTTTCATGAGACCAGAAAAGATTATCAGAGGATGGGACCAGATACCTGACCCGACCACGAGCAAAGTTGACCCAGGCTCTGGTTAAAGAAAATTTGAAAAGTTCTTCCGGAGCAGGCCCCACCTCTTCCCCCCTCCTTTCTCGAACCAAGGTCCCGTTCCGGCTTTGCTTCCCGGCTGCTTGAGCCGAGCCGACATTATCAGCTTTCATTCGGGACTCTTTTATTGTTCCTTCTGATTTACCGGTAATCTGAACTGGGGCCGGCTGGATAGCTGGCTCTCCTCCAGCCATCTGATTTGCCGCCTTTTTCCCGTTCTTTTCCAACTCTAAATCGGCGGGAGAAAGAAGCTCATCTATCCTGACCAGGGTATAACCCCGAGCGCTCAGTTCTTCTATGAGCTCCCCCACCCGGAAATAGAACAAGTCGGTTCTTTCGACCGCCACTCCGAGATGGACCAGGATGATAAAGCCATTGAGCCCGGCCGGACTCTCCTTCTCGTATTCAAGCAGCTGCTCCAGAATTTCTTCTGAAGAGCGGTAACCGGGCAGGTCTGGACTGATATAGTCGGAGTTGGTCAAAAGGCCGGGCGTGAAATTAACGACCACCGCCTCAGCCTCTGCCGCCCAGCCGGCAATCTCCCAGTTATACCATTCATATGGCGGCATGAAAAACCGGGCCCGGGCTCTGGTCACCCCGAATTTTTCCAGCTCCTGGTAATTCTTATCCAGGTCGGCCAGGAACTCATCCTTTTGGACCAGGGTTTTTTGCCGGTCCTGCCAGTCGCAATAAAGAAGATGGCGGTCAGAATGAGGGCCCAGGTAATGCCCGGCCTCCACCATTTTTTCTATCCAGGGGCGGAATTCAGGCTGGCGAAGAAAATTACCGGTAAGAAAAAAGGAACCCTTTAGGTGGCGCTTCCATAATTCGGAAAGAATATATTCTGCCCCCTCTCCGAAGGAATCCGCGGTGAAGACCAGGGCCAGCTTCTTTTGGTCGCGAGGACCCCGGATTATCCCGCCCTGTTCCAGAGTCAGGTCTTGAGCTGCAATAAATTCAGCCAAGAAAAATAGCAACAGGGCCAGGACGAGCGGGATGGGCAGAACCACTACTCTCTTTCTAACCTGTTGCCTGGCCATTGGTTATTTGAAAATTAATTGTAAATAAACCCGGCCGATTGTGCAAACCAGCAGCTTTACTTATCCTGTCCTTGCTGATATCATTTTTTTAATGATTAATTACATTCTTCTCTATAAAATCAGGAAGCTGGTCAAAAAGATCCTGAAAGAAAAAATCGAGGACGGAGAGATCGCCACCACTCCCCGTTCCTGCCTGGGCTGCCTGGCCGACGAAATCAGCTGGGAAATTTATTACCTGTTCAAAGAAAGAGAAGACCGAAAAAAGGAGGGCGGCCAGCAGGCAACCGGGGATGAAAAATCAGAAGACAGCAAATAAATTACCCGGCCTCCTTGGCCGATAAAGGTGAGAGAGGTGCGGGTTAATCTTCTTTACCCGACTTTTCCCGGCGGATTTTCTCCTTGAGGGTTTCCCACCATTCTATGCGCTTTTTGATTTCTTTCTCGAAGCCCAGGTTCCCGGGCTGATAATACTTGCGCCCCCGCAGCCTCGCCGGGAAAGTCTCCATATCGGTCGTGGACAGCGGGTGGTCATGGGCATACTGGTATTCCTGTCCGTAGCCTATCTCTTTCATCAGGGGAGTCACCGGGTTGCGGATATGCAGGGGTACCGGTTCGTAAGGACTTTCCTCCACGTCCTTCATGGCCTGACCGAAAGCCACATAAATCCGGTTGCTCTTGGGAGCCGAAGCCAGGTAGACCACGGCTTCGGCCAGAGCCAGTTCGCCCTCGGGCGAGCCCAGGAAATCGTAGGCTTCCTTGGCTCTCAGGGCCACGGCCAGGGCCTGAGGGTCGGCCAGCCCAACATCTTCCGAAGCAAACCGCACCAGACGCCGGGCGATGTACAGCGGGTCTTCCCCGGCATAGAGCATCCGGGCCAGCCAGTAAAGCGATGCATCAACGTCGGAATTACGCAAACTCTTATGCAGAGCGGAAATCAGGTTAAAATGCTCTTCTCCAGCCTTGTCATAGAGCAAAATCCGCTTCTGTAAGGCCTCTTCCACTTCCCGGGCGGTGATTTCTGGCCCGCGGGTCAGGCTGGCCGCGATTTCCAGGGCATTGAGCACCCGGCGAGCATCACCGTTGGACTGGTCGAGCAGCAGTCTGACAGCTTCGTCGTTGATTCTGAGCCGGAGCTGGCCCAGGCCGTTAACCTCGTCGGTCAGGGCATCGCCTATGATTTTTTTCAGGGCTTTCTCATCCAGCGGTTTTAAGACCAGCACCTTGGTTCGGGAGAGCAGGGGGGCAATAACCTCGAAAGAAGGATTCTCGGTGGTCGAGCCAAAAAGAATGACATCTCCCCTTTCGACATAAGGCAAAAAAGCCGATTGCTGGGCTTTGTTGAAGCGGTGGATTTCGTCAATGAAAATAATGATGGGTTGGCCGTAGAGCTTTTTCTGTTGCTCGGCTTGAGCCATGACCTCCTTGATTTCTTTTATTCCAGAAAGAACGGCGCTGTAGAACAGACAGGTCAGGTCAAAATGGCGGGCCAGCATCATCCCCAGAGTGGTCTTGCCAGAACCCGGCGGTCCCCAGAAGATGATGGACACCAGGTGCCCCGAGTCAATCAGTTCGGTCAGAATTTTCCCCGGGCCGAGGAGATGCTCCTGGCCGTAGAAACGGTCGAAGGTCTGGGGGCGCATCCTCTCTGCTAAGGGAATGTGCTGGCCATCCGGCCTGTCTGCTTTTTTCATGACCACCCCTGAGAATAATTTCAACCGGCCGCCACCAGGGCGTTTTTATTATATTATCATCGGCCTCGTTTTCATAGCCGCCGCCGTTTGAAAGATCTGGACCATCAGGCCCGAACCCGCCTTAAATTTTATAACACTTTTTATTAGGGGCTAATTCCATTAAAATAACTTGCAGGAGCAAATGATGAGCAAGAAACGTTTAATATGGATCTTCAAATATGCGACCTGTGTCATTCTGACCGTTCTTCTGGTCCTGATTCTGGCGGTCAGCACCGCTCTGGCCCAGGGCCGTCCGCGCGGTTATCTTTTCATCATCGGCGGCGGGACCAGGCCGGAACCGATGATGAAACGTTTCGTGGACATGGCCAGCCGGGTTGGCAGCGGCCGGATTGTGGTCCTGCCAATGGCCAGCGCCACTCCGGATGAAACCGGACGCAGCCTGGTAGAAGAATTCAAGCAGCTGGGAGCCAAAGAAGTTGCCTATTACAACTTCAGCCGCAAAGAAGCTGAAAACTACTCCAACGCCAGGCTGCTGGCCGAAAGTGGCGGGATTTTTTTCTCCGGCGGAGTCCAGACCAGGATTACCGAGGCTATCCTGGACACCCCCATCCATAAGATGATTAAAGAACTTTATCAGAAAGGAGCGGTTATTGGCGGGACCAGCGCCGGGGCAGCCGCCATGAGCGAGCTGATGATTACCGGCGACGAGGTCAGAAAACCGGAAGAAGGTCATGAATTCGAGACGATAGAGGCCGGCAACATCATCGTGGCCCGGGGCCTGGGCCTGATCAAATCGGCTATCATCGACCAGCATTTCGCCACCCGCAAGAGGCACAATCGGCTGATCAGCATCATCGCCGGCCATCCGGAACTGGTGGGCGTGGGCATTGATGAAGCTACGGCCATAATCGTCAACCCCGACGAAACTTTTGAAGTCGTCGGCTACCGGAATGTCATTGTTTATGACTCCGGGCGAGCCCGGGTCGAAGTTCGCGGCGATAAGGCCCTGTCCATCCGGGGCATGATCATGCACGTCCTGCTGGAAGGCGAGCGCTTTGACCTGAAGAAAAGGCGGCCCCTTTGAGCAAAGGCCAGCTTATTCTTGACGTCCTGACGGTTAAGTGTTAATGTTTTGAAGACAGCTGCTCATGACCCAGGAACAGAAAGCCAACAGCCTGAGAGAAGCCATAAATAAGAAATTAATTTTTTCCTTGGAGGAAGTCTGCCGTCTGCTGAAAATTAGCCCGGAGACGGTCAAGGAATGGGAAAGGGAATTCCCGCTGTTTTTTGCCGGCCAGACAGCCCGCGGCCAACAGATTTACCGACAGAAGGATGTACTGATAATCCTGCGATTGAAAGAGCTTCTGGAAGAAAACACCCTGACCAGCGCCGGCATCAGAAGAAAGATCGAAGAGGAATTCGGGTTCAAGACTGATAAGATTCCCCCGGAAAAACTCTATTCGGCCCTGGCCCAGATCAAGGAAGAGCTGACCGAAATTCTCCAGGCCCTTGAAAAAAAGGGCAAAAAAGGCTAAATTAATTTACCCTTATCGCCAATCGGGACGTGGCGCAGCCTGGTAGCGCACATGCTTGGGGTGCATGGGGTCAGCGGTTCAAATCCGCTCGTCCCGATTTTTTTATTTAGCCCAGCAGCGATAAGCGGCAACTTCCGCCAATCAAGTCTTGTGCTTGCCCTCCAAACAACGGTCTGGTTGAACGGATTCCAGCCAGGTCAGGTCTTTTACAGGGTGTTGATTTTAAGAATGGTGTACAGACCGCAATAGCGGGTAACAGCCGTCAAGACCAGGATCACCCCCAGGATGATCAGAATCCAGCGCAACACCTTGCCAGTTTTTACCTTGAGAACCGGGGTCAGGTGGATGAAAACCCAGCCCACGATCAAGCGAATTATGGCATCGGCCAGCCCGACGTTCATTTGGCCCTCCTTTTAATGTAGCTTATGGGGCAATTTTATTAAAGAATTAGAAATAAAGCAACTGTTCACCAGGGAGAGATATCCGGGCGACTCAACCTCGTCTATTTGGGCGGGAGGCATCCTAATTAACCTGGCCCCGGGTCTTACGGTGTGGATAATTAAAGACATTTCTTCTATAATATATCGAAATTTTGTCTGACGACTGGAGCCAGCAGGAAAAGATGACCCTGAAAATTAAGAAACAACAACCCCTATTTTTGCTGACCAATGATGATGGCTATTTTTCCCCGGGTATCACCGCCCTGGCCGAAGAACTGAGTCAAATCGGGCAGGTTTACATCGTCGCTCCCGACCGAGAGAAGAGTTCCATTTCACTGGCTCTGACCCTGCGCCGGCCCCTGCGGGCCGAAAAAATCAACAGGAATACTTATGCCGTCGATGGCACGCCGGCGGACTGCGTCTATATTGCTTTGCGGCACATACTTCCCCGGCGACCCGACCTGCTTATTTCTGGCATTAACAGGGGGGCTAATCTCGGCTGCCAGGACGTTTCTTATTCAGGGACTGTGGCCGCCGCCCTCCAGGGAACTTTCATGGGCATTCCATCCCTGGCCGTCTCCCATTTAGGAAAGCGCACCAGGAACGGCAGTTTATACGATTTCAGGGGCGCGGCCTCGCTGCTCAGGCCGATGGTCGAAACCATCTTGAAGAACGCCCTGCCTCACCGGGTCTATCTCAACATAAACATCCCCCCCTTTCCGGTTAAAGGCATCAAGATCACCCGCCTGGGAGAAAAACGTTACTCACCCGAGCTGATCAGGAAACGAGACCCCCGGGGAAAAACCTATTTCTGGATCGGCGTGGGCAACCCGAAAGCAGTTGGCCCGAAGGATTCTGACGTCCAGGTAGTGGACCGGGGTTGGGTGTCGGTCACCCCGCTGCAGATAGACCGAACGGCCCAGCTGCACCTGGGACACCAGCTCCTGGAAAGCCTGAAAAAATGCTGGCCACCGGAAAAATTCCTAAACCAGAAAAAGAATTGAGACTTAGGGTCGGATTTTTTGGGCCCCAAGATGAGAGCTGAATATTTACGGCACCAATCTTTTCCTGGGAAAAATTCCTGGCCACCCTGTCCTTAAAAGCGAACCTTCTTCCCCCTCAACCACAGGATGCTGAAGCCTGAATCAGCCGGTCGGACTGTCGCTGCCGGTTTTCTTCTGTCCTTTTTTCCGGAGAACGCTAACGGCTGCCGGAACCACCGAGATCAAGATTATGGCCACTATTACCAGCGAAAAATTCTTTTTGATCACCGGAATGTTGCCGAAGAAATATCCTCCGAACAGAAAAAGCGACACCCAGAGCAGGCTGCCGGCCAGGCTGTAGACCAGGAATCGGGCATAGGTCATCCGACCTATCCCGGCCACAAAAGGGGCAAAGGTCCGAATAAAAGGCATAAACCGAGCCACGATGATGGTCAGGCTGCCATATTTTTCGTAAAAGCGGTGGGTTTTATCCAGGTATTCTTTATTAAAAAAGCGGCCTTTTTCTTTTTTGAAGACTCCGGGCCCGACCTTGGAGCCAATCCAGTAGTTGGTGATATTGCCCAAAAAGGCAGCCAGGGAAAGAAGCAGGAACAGACCCCAGATATTTAAGTTTCCGATGGCCGCCAGCGCTCCAACGGCAAACAACAGCGAGTCGCCCGGGAAAAAGGGTGTGACCACGAACCCGGTTTCCGAGAAAATGACCACAAACAGGATCAGATAGGTCCAGAGGCCATACTGGTTAATTATGTCCACCACATAGCGGTCCAGGTGGATGGCTATGTCAAACAGCTTCTTAATTAGCTCTATCAATTAGCGTTCTTCCCCGTTGGCCGAGATCAATTTTTTACGGGTAATTCACTATACTTATTTTTAGCCGGGCTGACAAGTAATTTAGAAGCTAAAGAGACCCCAGTCAGAGTTTCAGGACATCCAGCCCGGTCGAAGTAAATGGACCACCACGGCCAGCTACCAGTAGCCACCTGGCAGTCAAAGGGAACTTCCAAACGCGGCCGACTGAACTCAGGCTCTATTAAATAAAACGAATCAAGCACCCGACCAGAAGCCTCCTTGGCCCGAGATTGGAATTATGACTTTCATCAAACCTGTCCCGAGGGCCCCGGCCCGGCTTTGATTACCATAAAATCCGCTGGCTTCTGCCTGTTTATCAGGCTGCCTATTGGCCTCGGCTCTGCTATAATGAGCCTGGAAAATTGACGATGGTCAACAGAGATTTTTTCCTGGAGCGGAAACTGGAATCCGTGGACCGGGCCCTGGCCAGGCTAGCCCCGCTTGAAGCTGACTGTACTCTCTGCCCGAGGGAATGCCACGTCAACCGTACCAGAGGGCAGACCGGCGTCTGCCAGACCGGCAGCCTGGCCCGGGTGTCAGTCGGCCTGCTCCATTTTGGCGAGGAACCGGTGCTCAGCGGTCGCGGTCTGCCAGCCGGAGCCCGGGGTTCCGGTACCATCTTTTTCACCGGTTGCAATCTGAAATGCCTGTTCTGCCAGAACTTCCAGCTTAGCTGGCTCAATGAGGGACAGCTCCTGACTGACGACCAGCTGGCTTCCCTGATGCTGGAACTCCAAGGCCAGGGCGCTTTGAATGTCAACCTGGTCTCCCCCACCCACGTCATCCTGCCGATTCTAAGAGCTTTGCGCCTGGCCTACCAGCAAGGCCTGTCCATCCCCCTGGTATATAATTCCAACGGCTACGACTCGCTGGAAGTGGTGGAGCTGTTGCGGGGAATTGTGGACATTTACCTTCCCGACCTGAAATATGTTTCTTCCGAACTTTCTCGCCGCTACTCCTCAGCTCCTGATTATTTCGATAAGGCCAGACAGGCCCTGCAGGAAATGTACTGTCAGCAACCAGACCTGGTGCTGGACGACCGGGAAATTGCCCGGCAGGGCTTGATAATCAGGCACCTGGTGCTTCCCGGCGCGGCCGATGATTCCATCCGGGTGCTGGAATGGATTGCCGGGAACCTGTCCACCTCAGTCGGGCTCAGTCTGATGAGCCAGTACCATCCCTGCTATAAAGCCCCGGCTGAAATTCAGAGAGAAATAACCCGGGAAGAATACCACCGGGTAATGGAGAAAGCCCTGGATTTGGGTTTTGAGAACCTTTTCCTGCAGCCCGAGCCCTTTGAACCTGACGAACACCTGGTGCCCGACTTCCGAAGAAAGCAGCCCTTCCGCTGGAAAAATTAATCGGCAACAGAGTCGACAATGGTCGGCGGACATCCTTTAGGCCAAAGGTGGAGAAAAGGAACGCCACTTCGCCTCCAAGGTTAAAGTTTAGAAAAGAAGGCGGAGAAACAAATTTTCCTTCCTGATAAGAACAGCCGGCTAATTTAATTAAATAGATGAGTCTTTCCAGGCAAATTCAGTACGGCCTGGAATTAGAACCGGCAGAAAGCAGCTCTCTTTTCAGGGGTCTGCGGTTTAATCCAAAGACCCGGGCTCAAACTGAAACCCGAAGAAAGTGGTTGCCTGTTTATTCGTAAACCAGGATTTCCACTCTTCTGTTCTTGGCCCGGCCTTCACGGGTGGTGTTTTCGGCTACGGGCTTGGAGCTACCATAGCTCACGGCCGACATCCGGCGCAGCGGAATGTGGTGGGTCTTGTAGAGGTACATCATGACCGCTTCGGCTCTTTTCTGCCCCAGGTAGACATTGACCTCTTCCGGCCCGGTGTTATCGGTGTGGCCCTGGATTTCCAGGTAAACGCCCTTGTTTTCCTCGATTAACCTCTGGACAAAGCGGTCAATGGCCGCCTTGGCTTCGGCACTGAGCTCGGCGCTGTTGAAGGCGAACTTGGCTTCATCATTGCTCAGGGTGGCAGTCATGATCAGGTTGCCGCGAATCAGGGTCTTGACCTCTTCAATCTTGCCGTCAACCTGCTTGAACTGGGTATCATGT
>JANLGB010000015.1:6011-9392 GCA_024653405.1 Candidatus Saccharicenans sp. | reverse complement strand
TTTCCCGATGAGCTCGCCGATAGTGGCCAGTTTCTCGTCGTGCTCTTTGATTCTCTTCTGGGCTTCTTCAATTTCGCTGGAAATGCTGGCTACTTTCTGATCCACCGCGGCCACCTCGGTGCTAACATATTTCTTGGTGGCACAACTTGAACCGAGCACGGCCAGGCTAATGACCAGAACTATCGCATAAAAAAGAAAGTTCTTTTTCATGCTGACCTCCTTACGATTAGGTCTAAAGATAGGCTTTGATGCCTCAGACTCCCTTTGTTTATAATTATATTGTATTTTTCTGTCAATGTCACCACTTCAATGTTTAAATTCATCTCCGGGGCGCCAGCTGGCCCGGGCTGACCCCGGTCAATACCCCTGCCTGGTCCGAATCCGGTAGTTACCCTTAACAGTGGTCACCCGGATGCGCCGGTATTTATCATCATCTTTATAGGAGGTGTAGCCTATCAGGTACTGGTGACTTTGCTCTCGCTTGATTTCATAGATGGTCGCCAGCAGGCTTTCCAGGTCGTCCAGGAAAAAGGCTTTCCCCCCGGTGGCTTCGGCAAACATCTTCAAAGTCTCGACAATGCCCATGGCCGTTAACCCGGTTCGCCTCTTGTGCCTGGCCAGGATTTCCTCGGCCCGGGGAATCTTATAGCCGATGACATAGATCGGCACATCCACCCTCCGGGCGATCTCCAGGGCTTGCTCGGCACTGGACTGGCTGTCGTTCTCGATTCCGTCGGTGATCAGAATAAGGGCCCGCTTCTCGTTCTTGGCCCGGACGGCGTACTGGGGCGAAACGGCCACGGCGTCGTTTAAGGCAGTCTTGCCGTAGGCCTGTTCACCTTCCAGAGAGGCCAGGAAAGCCGACCTGTCGGTCGAATGCCGGGCTACCACCTCCACCTCGCCATCGGCAAACACCAGCAGGGCTAACTCATCCTGGGGAGCCAGGACTTTTTCCGCCAGGACCTGGAGTGCCCGCCGGCAGTCTTCAAACTTGTTTTCCAGGGCCATGCTGCCGCTGACATCCAGCAGGACGGTCAGGCTGAGCGGAGCCGACTGGTCATGCTGGAAATAATTTATGATCTTTTTCTCGTTGTTCTCGTAAACAACAAAATCTTTTTCCTCCAGGTTATTGATATAACGCCCCTTTTTATCCTGAACGGTCACCGCAATGGTTATGGCATTAACGGTCACGTTGTAAGCCGCCTTTTCCTGGGGTACCTTCTGGGTTTTTTCCTGGGCCCGGATGGCTGCCATTACCATAAAGACCAGGACAGTCAGCAGGCTCAGGCCTCTGGCGGCGATTTTTCTATTGCTTATGTCAATCATGTTCACCTTAAAAATATCACACCCCAACCGGGTCGGCAAACCGTCAGGGCTCTCTTAATTTAGTCGGGTCAGCGGAACTTGGTCAGGATATAAGACCTGGCCACCAGCTGTTAATCATCATTTGGCCTGAGGTTTTCGGTTGTCGTTCCAGGGTTCAACCCGGGAACAGGTCCCCAATCCCGGAGTCGCCACCAGTCCGAGGAAATCCACAAGATTGGGACCAGAAACCATATGGCTCAAATTACCGAAGAGAACGCCAGCCCGATACTCAATAAATTATCTAAAAAGCCAACCAGCCTGGTTTTGGATAATCTGGGGAACTATTCCAGGTTTCTTCTTATGACTTCTTTCTTTTACTTCAGGCTTTCCGGGTGGTGGCGGACCTGTTCGGCCTTGACCAGGTAGATTACGTCCTCAGCAATATTGGTGGCGTGGTCGCAGATTCTCTCCAGGTGCCTGGCTACCAGGAGCAGGGACACCGCCCGGGGAGCGGTGCTCGGGTCCTTGGCCATGTAATCGTTTATCAATTCAGATTGAACCAGGTTGCGCAGCTCATCGGCTTCATTATCGCGCAGGATAACCGACCGGGCCAGTTCGGTATCCTTGTTGACAAAGGAATTGATAGCATCCCTGACCATGCCCTGGGCCAGGGTGGCCAGCTTGGGGATATCTATCAGCGGTTTTAGCAGAGGCTGGTCAGCCATCTCTATCACCCTCTGGCCGATGTCCACCGCCAGGTCGGCTATCCTTTCCAGGTCGGTAGCGATTTTCATCGACATGATGATAAAGCGCAGGTCGGCTGCCGCCGGCTGGTAAAGAGCAATCAGGTTCAGACATTTTTCTTCTATGGCCAGGTCGAGGTTATCGATACGGTCGTCATCCTTAATCACAGCCTCGGCTTTTTCCCGGCTGAGCTCCCTCAAGGCCTTGATGGAATTGCCGATGGTGGCTTCCACCTCGGCCGACATTTCCAGGATTTTCTTATTAAGCTCCAGCAATTCTTCGTCAAAATATCTGGTCATAACAGCCTCCTTTTCCAAAACGGCCGGTGATATAATCTTCAGTCCTTTTATCTCTGGGACTAGTAAAAATCTGGTTGGTCTCGCCAAACTCAATCAGGTCGCCCAGTAGAAAGTAGCCCGTATAATCAGAAACCCGGGCTGCCTGCTGCATATTATGGGTAACTATAATGATAGTATAGTCTTTTTTCAGTTCGTACATCAAATCTTCTATCCGCGACGTGGCCAGGGGGTCAAGGGCTGAACAGGGTTCATCCATCAACACCACTTCAGGCTCAACGGCCAGCAGCCGGGCGATACACAGGCGTTGCTGCTGCTCTCCTGTCAGTTTAAGCGCATTATCCGACAGCCGGTCCTTAAGCTCCTCCCAGAGGTTGACCGCCTGCAGGCAGCGGAAGAGTTTTTCCTCCAGAAAATTGGGCTCGGTTCGGCCATGCACCCTGAGGCCGTAGGTGATGTTATCGGCGATACTCAGCGGAAAGGGATTGGGCCGCTGGAAAACCATGCCCACCCTTCGCCTCAATTCCAACAGGTCGGTCTCCGGGTCGTAGATGTTCCTGCCTTCAAAAAATACCTGGCCCTCGGTCCGGCAACCCTCGATTAAATCATTCATCCGGTTCAGGGCCCGCAGGAAGGTGGATTTACCGCAGCCGGAAGGCCCGATCAGGGCGGTGATGCGGTTGGCCTGAATTTCCAGGTTGATATTCCTCAAGGCCTGGAATTTTCCATAATAAACGTCCAGGTTTTTGACCTCGATGATAATTTTCCTGCCCGCAGTCATTCCGGCCGCCTCACTTTATCTTCTCGTTCCTCAGAGTCAACAGACAGTCAGAGCTCAGCCCGGAGCCGCTCTGGAGCAGTCCAAGTCCAGGGCCCTCCTGGTCGGATTGCTTCCCGAAATCAGCCAACAATAGGCATCTTCCTTGCCAGCTTCTGTCCTGTCTCTGGCTGGGCCAGACCTCCTGTCTCATCCTCTTCAGGTTATAGCTTCTCATTGTTAACTTTGATTTATAACTCTATTAAAATTGCGCCAACT
>JANLGB010000015.1:5709-6001 GCA_024653405.1 Candidatus Saccharicenans sp. | reverse complement strand
CTGCTCTAATCACTTCGCCCTCAACTTTTATACTCAGCCAAACTTGCCCTCAAGGTAAGCTTCGGTCCGCTTATCGGCCGGCCGGGTGAAGATCACCGGGGTCTCGTCAATCTCCACCAGCTCGCCCATCAGGAAAAAGGCCGTCCGGTCGGCTACCCGGGCTGCCTGTTTGGTATTATTGGTCACCAGGATTATGGTGTAATCCTTTTTCAGGCTGCGCAGAGAATCCTCAATCTTCATGGTAGATATCGGGTCCAGGCCGGAGGTCGGCTCATCCATGATTAAAAGCTCG
>JANLGB010000015.1:846-5699 GCA_024653405.1 Candidatus Saccharicenans sp. | reverse complement strand
TCGGCTCGTCGAGCAGCAGGACCTCGGGATCGAGGGCCAGGCTGCGGGCAATGCACAGCCGCTGCTGCTGGCCGCCGGACAGTTTCAGGGCGCTGGTGTGCAGCCGGTCCTTGACCTCGGCCCAAAGGCCGGCCTTTTCCAGGGAATCCTCCACGATCCGGTCGAGCTCGTCCCGGTTGTTGTTTCCGAGAAGCCGGACGCCGAAGATGATGTTTTCGTAGATACTCAAGGGCAGAGGCACCGGGGTTGCGAAAACCATGCCCAGTTTCCGGCGCAAAGCAACCACGTCCACTTCGGGCCCGTAGATATCCTGATCATCCACCATGATTTTCCCTTCCACTCGGGAGCCGGGTATCAGGTCGTTAAGCCTCCTGGCCGGGCCGATTATTCCCAGAATTTCATTCCGGTAAACATCCAGGTTGATTTTATTCAAACTGCGCTGGCCGCCATAGTAATGGCTGAAATCCCTGACCAGGATGCCTCTTTCTTTCATGACCTTTAAGACTTCCGCTTGATGTATTTTTCCATCAAATAATAGGTGATTATATTTATGACCAGGATGGAAATCACCAGCACCGCGGCCGTTCCATAAGCCTTGGGCATGGATACGCCCTCCTTGGCCAGAATATAAAAATGGACCGACATCGTCCGCGAAGACGAAAACAGCGAGGTGGGCATCCGCAGAGCCGAGCCGGCGGTGAAGATGACAGCCGCGGTTTCCCCGATGCTCCGGCCGATGCTCAGGATAACCCCGGTTACTATTCCCGGTATGGCCGAGGGCAAAACCACCCTGGTAACTGTCTGCCAGCGAGTGCTGCCCAGGGAAAAACTGACCAGGCGGTAGGCCGCGGGCACAGCCTTGATAGCTTCCTCGCTGGTCCTGATGATGGTCGGCAGAACCATGAAGGCTAGGGTCAATCCCCCGCTCAGGATGGACCAGCCGAATTTCAGCTTGTTGACAAAAAGAATAAAGCCAAACAGGCCAAAAATAATGGAGGGAATGCCGGCCAGGCATTCAGCTCCGAACCTGATGATCCGGGTGATGCGGCCTTCAACCGTGTATTCTGTGAGGTAAATGGCCGTACCCACACCCAGGGGTGTAGCTACCAGCAGAGCAATGAAGGTCAGGAAAATGGTGGCCACAATGGTGGAAAGAATGCCACCCTCCCGTCCCATATCAGCCGGATTCCGGGTAAGAAATTCCAGGCTGAGCTGGGGCAGACCATTCTTTAGAATGACCACTAGGATAAAGACCAGGACCAGGATGGCCACCGCGGTCATAAAATACATTAAGGACTGGGCTATTTGCTGTTCCCTTTTCGGATTGAACCTTAGCTGCTGGCCCACCCTTAGCTCCTTACTTCTTTCTCTGCCTGGTCGAGGTCACGTTGGCCATGGTATTCAAGATCATGATGATTATGAACAGGATGACGCCGGTGGCAAAAAGTGCTTCCCGGTGTTCGCCGCTGGCGTAAGCCATCTCCAGGGCAATGTTGGAAGTCAGGGTTCGAACCGGGGCCAGGATCGAGCCAGGGATATCGGCCGCATTGCCGGCCACCATGATAACGGCCATGGTCTCACCGATGGCCCGGCCCATGCCCAGAATAATCCCGGCAATGATTCCCGAACGGGCCGCCGGCAGCACTACCAGCCTGACCGTCTGCCACTTGGTCGCTCCCAGAGCAATGGAACCCTCGCGGTATGAATCGGGCACCGCCCTGATGGCATCAATAGAAATGCTGATGACAGTCGGCAGGATCATTATGCCCAGGATGATGGAAGCGGCCAGTACCGAAAGCCCCGGACCCCCGAACCGTTCCCTGATGAACGGCACCAGGAACATCAACCCGATAAAGCCATAGACAACTGAGGGTATGCCGGCCAGGAGTTCAATCACCGGCTTCAGAATCCGGGAAAGCCGGCGGTGAGAAAATTCGGTCAGGAAGATGGCGCTGGCCAGGCCCAGCGGCACCCCAATCATTAGAGCCCCGAAGGTTACCAGGAGAGAGCCAACAATCATCGGCAACAGACCAAAACTTTTTTCCGAGGGGTACCAGTCCCGGCCGAGGAGAAAACTCCGGAAGCCATACTTGAACATGATGGGCGTGCCCTGCTCGAAAATGAAAATGGTGATGATGGCCAGCACCGAGATGGCCGACAGAGCAATCATCAGCAGGCCGAGCCTGACCAGCCGGTCGTTCCTGTCCAGTTTGGTCATACCCTACTCCCCTGTTCCCTTCTGACCGGGATCAAGCCCTCTTTATGGACCAGTTCCTGAATTTCCGGTGACAGCACGAAATCGATGAATTCTTTAGCCAGCCCCGTCGGAGCTTCTTTGGTCAGGAATAAAAATGGCCGGACCAGTCTGTATTCTTTGCTGAGGATGGCTTCTTCGCTGGGAGGCACGCCGTTTAGGGCCAGGGCCTTGACCTGGTCATTAACCAGTCCCAGGGAAATGAAGCCGATGGCATTGGGGTCACGGCTGACGATTTCCCTGACGGTGCCGTTGGAATCCTGAACGATGGCTTTCTTGGTGATGCGGGATTTACCCATGACCAATTCCTGGAAGGCCCCACGGGTGCCCGAACCTTCTTCTCGAACCACCACCGTTATCAATTTTTTCTGGCCGTTCAGAGTCTCCCAGCTGGTAATCTCTCCAACGAAGATGCTCTTGACCTGTTCAATAGTGAGGTTATTGAGCGGGTTATCGGGATGAACGATGATGGCCAGGCCGTCGCGGGCCACTTCCACCTGGAACAGGTCCTGCTCGTCCTCTTTGAGTTCGCGGGAAGACATCCCGATCTGGGCGGCCCCGGTCTTAACTGCCTGGATGCCAGCACTAGAGCCCCCGCCCTGGACATCCACTACCAGGTCGGGCCTTTTCTCCATGAAAACTTCGGCCCACTTGTCGGCAAAGGGCTGGATGCTGGTGGAACCGGCCACCACCAGGCTATGGCCGCTGCGACCCTGGCGGCAGGCAGGAAATAACAGGATAGTAGAAAATAGGATAAAAACCAGAACCGCAGTCATCCTGGTCATATGGGCGGACGGCCTTCTGGCCAGCACAGACTCCCTTATTTTCTCAGCTTCCATAGTCTCCCTTAGGCTTAAGCAACTTAATCAGCTCCTTCCTCTCAGGCCCCGGTCGGGCACAGTTCAGGGCCGGTTGCAAACAGATGAGGGATTCATTACAGGTTTTTAATTATACTTAACTTTGGGAAAAAGAAAAGATATCACCCGGGACTCAGATTCAGGATGAGATCTTGTCTATTTCCTGCAGGCGCCGTTCGAAGCTCTGGCTTTTTTCTTCATATTCCAGGTAGACCTGGGTATATTCTTCGTACAGGGAATCCAGACTCTTGCGGTTGGCATCTAGTTCCCTCGACAGGCGCACCACCTCCTGGCCCCGGCCATCGACCGAAGCCTCAATGATCTGCTGCGTCAGTTGGTTGACCTTTTGTTCCAGGGCTTCAATCTGACTCTCCAGTGAGAGCACCCTCTCTTCTATTGGTTTTAAGACCCGGGATTTCTCAACGATAACTTCCGAGCGCAGCCGGCGCAGTTCCCGGGGTGAAAGCTTGAAACGGAAGGATTCATCCTGGTTTGCTTGACGGTAGTCGTTTCTGTCGCGCTCGGCTTTTTCTGGGGGTGTGGCCGGCGCCGGCACCCGGGCTTCATCTCTGGATTGCCCCTGGCTTTCAGTCTTTTCTTCGCTCCAGCCGACCTTCTTCAGGAAGCTTTCGTAATCGCCCTCAAAGACGGTGAGCCGGTCATTCTGAAAGACAATCAGCCGTTCGCCCAGGGCTCTCAGGAACATCTCGTTGTGGGTCACCATGACCACGGCCCCGTCAAAATTGTCCAGGGCCGCCAGCAGGGCATCACAGGATTCAAGGTCCAGGTGATTGGTGGGCTCATCAAGGAACAAAAGATTCACCGGGGTGGCCAGAATCTTTCCCAGCAAAACCCGGCTTTTTTCTCCGCCCGACAAGACCGGGATGGGCTTGAGGGCCTCGTCGCCTTCAAACATCAGGGTGCCGGCAATCTGGCGGACCCGGGCCGGCTCCAGTTGAGGATTGGCCAAACCTATTTCTTCCAGGACGGTATTGGCGTTGTTCAGGTCTTCAGCAAAACTCTGTTCATAGTAACCGATGGAGACCGATTTCGGATAAGTTATTTCTCCGGTCAAGGGTTGAAGCACCCCGGCCATCAATTTTAGCAGGGTGGTTTTGCCCCGCCCGTTGGGTCCGATGACCATAACCCGGTCCCGGGCCCCGAGGTGCAAACTGAAATTCTTGATGAGTGACCTGTCCGGAGTATAAGCGAAATTGACGTTGTCCAGGCTGAGGGCATATTTATGGTGGAACTTTTTCTCCAGGAAAGAAAATTCCATGTTCTTGATTTTTTCCAGCTTTTCCCGCTTTTCCATCTTTTCCATGTATTTCAAGCGGGACTGGACCAGGCCGGCCAGGCGGGCCTTGGCCCGGAAGCGATTGATGAAGACTTCGAGCTCCTTCCTTTTGCGCTCGTCATTGAGCCGTGTCTTCTCGTAGACCTCTTCTTCCAGGGCCAGCTGGTTGTAATACTTCTCGGTATTGCCCTCAATTTTACGCACTTTGCGGCGGTGGATGCCGAGGATGTGGCTGGCCACCCGGTCCATGAAGCTGCGGTCGTGGGTGATGAACATCAGCTCGCCCCGCCAGGACAGCAGGAATTTCTCCAGCCAGCGAATGGAAGTGATATCCAGGTAGTTATTGGGTTCATCGAGGAGCAACAAGTCATAGTCGGTGAGAAGCAGGCGGGCCAGGTTCAGCCTGACCTTAAAACCACCGGATAGCTGGTGTGGGTTATTCTGG
>JANLGB010000015.1:0-836 GCA_024653405.1 Candidatus Saccharicenans sp. | reverse complement strand
TATTCTGGAAATCAGCGGTTGAAAAACCGAGCCCGGCCAGTACTTTCTTCACCCGCCACAGCTGGTCCGAATCATGGGCGGACAGCCCGCGGCTAACTTCTTCCAGGACCGTCGGTTTCTTAAAATCCGGCTCCTGCTCCAGGTAACCGATGCGGTAATTTTTGGGAATTATTACCCGGCCTTCGTCCGGCTCTTCCAGACCGGCGATGATCCGGAACAAAGTGGATTTGCCATGGCCGTTCTTCCCGACCAATCCCACCTTTTCGCCCTGGTTGATCTTGAAGCTGATTTTTTCAAAAAGAACCTGCCGGGCAAAACTTTTAGACAATTCTTCCACAGCTATCATTGCTCTTTTTCATCTCCAGCCGGGTAGCCTTACTAAAATCCCATTAAAACAAAGTCTTTAGCTCTTCGCTCTATAAAGCCGGTAAGAAGGCTTTTTACTCCGTCTCCAGGCCAAAATTCCTGTGCTGACCTGGATTATAATCATAGCACTTTTAAGGGCTGATTTTTAGTCAGGGATGAGGTTGGCCTGAGCAGTCCGAGCATCACCCGGGAATAGCTCCATTCTTGTGATATAGGCTGGGTTGGGCCGGGGGCAGCTTCCCAGTTAAAATCTCAACGATATTTTCTAAGGGATTTTTTAAGGGCGGCACTGACCAGAAACCATTACGACTTCTATCTTTTCCCGTGAGGCAACGTATCAATTTTATGTAGACTTAAATTGGGCAATTATAACAGTTGACTTATGGGCGCCTTCTAATAAATAATACAAAGGAGGAAATGGGAGAGAAGTTATGGGTGTAAACATTGCCATCATCGATGACGACAGGGTT
>JANLGB010000159.1:5126-5384 GCA_024653405.1 Candidatus Saccharicenans sp. | reverse complement strand
ACAAACAGCCCGGCCATGAATATGGTGAAGAGCAGCGAGATCTTGCTGTAGACCAGGCCCAGCTGGCTCTGGAAAGATAGAATCAGCGCCACCTCGGCCACGATGGTGGTGAAACCCATGACGGTCAGGGGGATGAGAAAAACTGCCTGGCCAGACCGGCGGTGGATGGTAAAAATTAAAAGAACCAGCAGGAAAATAACCAGCGGCAGGTCAAATAGCCAGCGAGGTTTGAGTTGTCGCAACCTTCCCAGCCAGCGA
>JANLGB010000159.1:0-5116 GCA_024653405.1 Candidatus Saccharicenans sp. | reverse complement strand
CGACTGCCCCGGCCGGGGAATTGCTGGCTCCAGACCAGGGTCTGGTAAAAATAACTGACCGGGGCCCGGTCAGAATTCAACCGGGGATTGGTAATTTCTTCGAGGCTGGCCCGCAGGTATTCCCGCTTCAGCGGGTGGAAACGGCTTCTCAGGAATTCAGGCCGGAAGAAAACCGTTTGCAGATGGTAGTGGTGATATTTTTCCAGCAGGCTTTCCAGGTCTGTTTCCAGTCGACCGTTGGAGGCCAGGATCACATTATTATCCCCAGGAATTATTTCTGTCACCGGGAAGACTGCCTTTAGAGAATTAAATATTGAGGCCAGGAGCAGGCTTCTCGCAGGGGAAAGGTAAGTCTCAGAAGAAGGCAGGAGAAAAGACAAAACGCCGTCAGGTGCCAGTTTTTCCTTGGCGGCCGCAAAAAATTCAACCGTGTAAAACCTGTTGACCTGGGCTGTAGCCGGCTCAGGCAGATTGCAGATGATAAGGTCATAACGGCCAAGGGTTTGCCGCAGGAATTTCCTTCCATCAACCAGGTGAACGGTGACCCGCGGGTCGTCCAGGCCGGTGGGTTTCCCGGCCAGGACCTCCCGGGCCAGTTCCACCAGCACCGGGTCAAGTTCTACGTAGTCAATCTTGACTTGTGGATACTGCAGGGCCTGGGCCAGGGTTCCGTTAAGACCGCCCCCCAGCAGAAGCAGATGGTCAGCCTCGGGTCGTTGCAGGAAGGCGAAATGGACGGCTTCTTCGGCCGCGGCCGGGTCCGGAAAGTTGAAGGCCATCGAGCTGTTAGAGTAAAAAGAAACCTGGTCTTCGTTTTTAATCACCTGGAGGCGGGCGTAAGGTGAATCTCTGACTTCTATCAACCGAAAAGGCTGCCAGTAAAGTCTTTCGGTCGGGCGGTCGGAAAACCAGAGACCGGCGGCCAGGAGCAGGGCCAGGCCCAGGGTGAAAAGTCTCTTCGGCCGTGCGGCCAGGGCAATGCCCAGCCCGACCAGCAGGGTGAGCACCGAAGCTGCCTGCCAGCTCGAAAGGTAAGGAATGAGAACCAGGTAGACCAGCAGGCCGCCGACCGCCGCCCCCAGGGATTCCAGTTGATAAACGGCCACTAGGTTCCCGTTCTGCCAGAAGATATTGTAGACAAACAGTGCTCCGAGCGGCAGGCTGAGGGCAAAGGCGATGAACCAGGAGGTCAGAAAAAGGGGACCGGGCCCGGTCAGTTCTCCCGGCAGCACTGCATAGAAGAACCGGGAAAACCTCAGCACCAGCAGCAGAGCGGCCGAGATGATGATCAGACCCCGATAAAAGCGGGCCGGGGAGAGCCGGCGAATGAATTTTTTTTCGGCCAGCAGGCTGCCCAGACCACCCCCCAGCAGCCAGAAAGCCAGGACCAGGCCATAGACCAGCTCGTTGCCCTGGAAGCGGACCTCGAATTCTCTCAGGATGAGAACCTGGAAGGAAGTGGCCAGGAAACCCAGCAGACAGGGCCAGAGGACCGGACTCAGCTCCAGACCCCGGCGATTACCTGACCGCAGTACCGGCATTTGTTACCGCTCAGTTCTTTTTTCCTGATGATATAACCATATCTTTCTATAATCAACTTACCGCATTTCGGGCAGTAGGTGTTCTCCCCGGGATGTCCAGGGACGTTGCCCACGTAAACGTAATGGAGTCCTTCCTCCAGGGCCACTTCCCGCAGCCTGTCCAGGGTGGCCACCGGGGTGGGGGGCAGGTTCTTGATCAGGTACATCGGGTGGAAGCGGGACAAATGCAGGGGATAGTCGGGACCGATCTCGTTTTTTAACCAGCGGCACATCTCCCTTATTTCTTCCGGCCGGTCATTCAGAGTGGGAATAACCAGGTAAACTATTTCCAGCCAGCAGCCCGAGCGGGCGATCTGCTTGATGGTCTCCAGGACCGGTGGCAGCTGTCCCCGGACATACTCAGTGTAAAAATTCTGGTTGAAAGCCTTGAGGTCAACCTTGATAGCCTCGACCACACCCAACAGGTCGGCTAACGGTCCGGGGTTAATGTAACCGGCAGTGACCACCACGTTCTTTATGCCTTTTTTTCTGGCCAGCAGACTGCTGTCGTACATGTATTCAAAGAAGATTACCGGCTCGGTGTAGGTGTAAGCAATGACCGGGCAGTTGTAACGTTCACAGGAAGCCACCACAGCTTCAGGCGGGAGGTAGATGTTCTTGACCTGCTCCGGCCTCATCTGGGAGATTTCCCAGTTCTGGCAGAATTTGCAGCTGAGGTTGCAGCCGGCGGTGGCCAGGGAAAAGGCTTCCGAGCCAGGCAGGAAATGGAAGAAGGGTTTTTTCTCGATGGGGTCGACATTCAGGCTGGCCACCTGGCCATAGACCAGGGTGTAATACTTGCCGTCCTGGTTTTCCCTGACCCCGCAGAAGCCTCTTTCTTTGTCTCCGAGCTGGCAGAAACGGGGACACAGGTCACACCTTATCTCCCGGTAGGGAAGCTTTTGGTAATACCTGGCTTCAACCCGGGATAGCCCGGCGGCCGGAGAACTGCTGCCGGGAAAAATAGAGGCAGAACTGGAAATCCCGGGCAGCCACAGCAGGCTGCTGCCAGCCAGAGAGCACTTTAAGAAATCCCTGCGGTCCATAGGTCCTTCTTCTTATATATATATTATACTTCTTCTTCCAGAATCTCGATATTTTCCAGCCGGGACTGGCCCAGGTTGAGTTTCTCAGCAGTCAGCAGGTAAGACGGCTCGCGTTTTTCTTCTTTGAGCGAGGGCAATCCTTTCCGGGCCCGCAGTTTCTCGATTAGTTGCCAGCCGACGACATCGGCTGCCACCGGGTCGGTGCTGAAAATGAGCTGGCGGACCCCGGCCAGCCACTGGGGATGGTAGGAAGGGCCGCGGTGGTACTGAACCCGGAGGGCGTCAATGATGGTCAGACGGTGCTTCTTTCTGATGGAGTCAGTTTCGAAAAGCTCGGCGATGTAGGGGTCACAGTTAGAATCGTGGTACTTGTTCGGGTTGTGAATGGCCCCGAAATAATTCTTGAGCCCGGCCGTGACTCCGGCCAGGCCGTGGTCCTTCAGCAAGGCCAGGCTGATGCTGGCCTGGATGAACTCGGCCTGGATGCGGGAAAAAAGGCTGCCTATTTGGCGGTGGGCTGTGGGTTCCGACTGATAGCCGGCCTGGCGATGGTCGGTGCCGAAAACCCTCAGGCTACCGCCTGAGGTTGAAAGCTTATACCCGGCCTCTTTCAGCTCTTCACCGGTCCGGTCCCAGATAATTATGTTCTCTTCGCGGCTGATGGTCTGGCCGAGCCACAGGCCGAGAGTCAGGGCAGTTTCCGGGCTGGTGCTGAGAGCTCGCCGGCCGATGGTGTTGATTTTTATGCCGATGGTTTCCCCGGGGCGGAACCAGCGGGCCAGGGCGGTCCCGGCCTCGGCCTCCCCGCTCAGGGCCTGGAAGCCCTTTTTAATCATGGCCAGGACCAGGCTGGGGTCGGGGTGGGTCAGGTCGGGAATATTCCGGCTGCAGGTGACGATGACCACTCTGGACTTGTTCATCTCAGGTCAGAGTTATAATGACCTTTAACCGAGGGGTTGTCAATAGAATGCGGCTCCGGTGGTTGCAATTGCCGGTCAAACTGGATATATTGGATTGAGGCGGAGGAAACAATGAAAGGCACAAGAATTCTCCTGGCTACCGTGTTGATAAATCTAGCTCTGGGCTGGCTGTTTCTCGCCTCAGCCGCAACTGTGGTGTCGGATTCGGAACTGAAGTCGTTGCTGCCGCGGCTGGAGGGCTGGCAGTTTCAGGAAGAGCCCCAGTTTTTTTCACCCGGTACCCTGTTTGAATATATCGACGGGGCTTCCGAGGCTTATCTCAGCTATGATTTCCAGGAACTGGTGGTGGCCCAGTACCAGAAAAACGGGACCGAAACCGTCATCACCCTGGAAATCTATGACATGGGTTCGCCCCTCAACGCCTTTGGTATTTTCAGTTCCGAGCGCTACCCGGACAATCCCGACCTCAATCTCGGCAATGCCGGCTACCTGGAGGAAGAGGTCCTGAATTTCATCTCCGGGCGTTTTTACATTAAGCTGCTTTGTTATAACGGCGGAGAGGAGACGGCCGACTACCTGAAGCAATTTGCCCGGCTGGTTGAAGCCGGGATAAAGGACAAAGGTAAGTTGCTTGAGGTTTTCCGCTTTTTCCCTCCAGAAGGACGGGTTAAAAATTCAGAAAAATACATCAAGAAGAATTTCCTGGGCTTTGATTTCCTCAACCATGGTTATATCGTTCTTTACCGCCACAACCAGGTTGAATACGAAGGGCTGGTAATTGATTGCGGTTCGCCGGCCGAAGCCGGAGCCCGCCTGCAGAAGCTGGTTGATTTTTATGCCGGCGAGAAGAGTCCCTTCCTGAAGGAAGGTTCCCGCTACCACCAGAAAAATGCCTATGGCCAGCATGTGCTCCTGGGACAGGCCGGAGGCTACCTCTATGGTTTCAGCCGGGTGCCCGAAGACCTGCTGCCCCTGGCCGTGAAGCAATTTGACCGTCTGGGCCAGGCCCTGGCCGGCCGGAGGTAGGGGACAGGCGGGCATGTCTGAATCAAGGTTGACCCGGGTCTCCCTGGTCATAATCGTTCTGTTCATCACCGGTCTCATCTTGAAAATCGCCAGGCCAGTTCTGCTGCCCTTCCTGGTGGCCCTGTTCATTTCTTATGCCGTTTCGCCCCTGCTGGACTGGTTGATAAAACTCAAGCTGCCCAAAACGATGGCCATCATCCTGATCTTGATTTTGACCTTTTCCCTGCTCTACTTGTTTGGCCTGCTGCTTTATTCCAGCGGTAAATATTTCGCTTCTGAATTTCCCAAGTACAACCGGCAGATTGATTCTTTTACGGCCGAATTGCTGACCTGGCTGGAACACCTGCCCTTCAAGGTCAGTGTGCCGACTATAATTTCCCAGCTCAACCTGGAAAAAATCACCGGCTGGTTGCTGGGCACCCTGGGCTCCTTCCTGTCCTTTATAACCAACCTGCTGCTAGTCTTTGTGTTTGTGATATTCATCCTGGCCGGCCGGGACAAACTCCCGGCCAAGCTGTCGCTGGCCCTGGCCGAGGACCGGGCC
>JANLGB010000158.1 GCA_024653405.1 Candidatus Saccharicenans sp. | reverse complement strand
GCGCCTCCTCCAAACACTCCCTTTATCCTGGATACCATGTCTTAACCTGAAAGAACATTTTGATTGACAGCCCCAACCAGTTTCGGGCATAATAGCACTTCCTGAAAGCAAAAAAATTCCACAAGGAGAAATAATATGGCCAAGTATCGGCTGGCAATTCTACCCGGTGACGGGATCGGCAAGGAAGTGGTTGAGGCGGCCATGATTGTCCTCAACCGGTTGAACCTCGATGCTGACTTCATTTATGGAGATATCGGCTGGGAATTCTGGTGCAAGGAAGGAAACGCCCTGCCCGACCGGACGATCAAGCTCCTCAAAGAAACCGATGCCTGCCTGTTCGGGGCCATCACTTCCAAACCGAAAGAGGATGCCGCCCGGGAGCTGGCGCCTGAACTCCAGGGCAAGGGACTATCCTACGTCAGCCCGATTGTCAGGCTCAGGCAGCTGTTTGACCTTTATATCAACCTCCGGCCCTGCAAGGCCTATCCGGGTAACCCGCTCAATTACAAAGAGAATATCGACCTGGTGATTTTCAGGGAGAATACCGAAGGCAGCTATGCCGGAGTGGAATTTTACCCGCTGCCCGACCAAGTCCGGCAGGCTTTGTCTCTCCACCCCAAAATGAAGGATTTCCAGGATGTGCCGGCTGAGGAAATTGCCGTTTCCACCAGGATCATGACCAGGAAAGGTTGCGAAAGAATAGTCCGGGCGGCCTTCGAATACGCCCGCAAATATAAAAGGAAATCAGTCACTCTGGTGGAGAAACCTAATGTCCTGCGGGAAACCGGGGGCCTGATGCTGAAGGTGGCTCGCCAGGTGGCGGCTGAATACCCGGATATCAAGTTTTACGAAGCCAATGTCGATGCCATGTGCATGTGGCTGATCAAGAATCCTTTCGATTATGATATCCTGGTGGCCGAGAATCTTTTCGGCGATATCATTTCTGACCTGGCCGCCCAGCTGGTCGGCGGACTGGGCTTTGCTTGCGCCGGGAATATCGGCGATAAGTATGCGGTCTTTGAACCCACTCATGGTTCGGCCCCCAAGTACACCGGCCTGTACAAGGTCAATCCCATCGCCACCCTGCTGGCGGCCAAGATGATGCTGGACTGGCTGGGCGAAACCGGCAAGGCCAATGCCCTGGAACAGGCCGTGGCCGAAGTGATAAAAGAAGGAAAGGTCAAGACCTATGACCTGGGTGGTTCAGCCAAAACCCTGGAGGTGGCCAGAGCCGTGGCTGACAAGCTCTGATGGCAGGCCTGACCAGAAATTGGTAAGATTAGACTGGAATGCTGATACTGGCCGTTGATACCACTACCCGCTTCGGCTCGGTGGCCCTGGTCAACGGGGAAGAGGTCAGGGCCGAAGTTAATTATGCTTCGCCTTCCTCTCATTCTCGCCAGGTGTTCCGGGCAGTGGATGACCTCATCCGGCTCGCCGGCCTGAAGTTTGACCAGCTTGAGGGCCTGGCCGTGGCCGCCGGGCCCGGTTCTTTTACCGGGGTCAGGATTGGCCTGAGTTTGGTCAAGGCCCTGGCCCTGGCTTCAGGCCGACCGGTGGCCTCCGTCTCCGCCCTGGAAGCTCTGGCCTGGAAGCTGATTCTGCCTGGTGCCGGGCTTATTGTCCCGATGATCGATGCCCGGAAGGGAGAAGTCTTTGCTGGGGCCTATTCAGCGGGTGGGGTCGGGCTGCAGGAAGTAATACCGGCGGGCGCCTATAATCCATCCAGCTTCCTTGTCCAGTTGCCTGCTTCCGGGCCGCTCTCCTTTATCGGCACCGGGGCCGAGCTTTACCGGTCTTTGATAGACGAAAAAATCGGAACAAGGGCCCTGTTCTGGAACCGCAGTTTTCATATCGCGGCCGAAGTCGGGCTGCTAGGACAGAGGCTTCTGGCCGGCGGCCAGGGGCTCAGCCCGGCTGACCTGCAGCCGATTTACTACCGAAAATCCCAGGCCGAGGAGAAAAAAACTGTCCGGACAGAATGACTCTCCTGTTCTGATCAGGAGAATGAGAGAGGATGACCTGCCAGAAGTCCTGGCCATTGAGAATTTATGCTTTCCCAACCCCTGGAGCCGGGAAACCTTTCTGGGCGAAATCCAGAACCGGGCCATTTCTTTTCCCCTGGCGGTGGTTCATCGGGAAAAGAAAAAGATTGCCGGATATGTGATTTTCTGGCAGATCGGGGATGAAGCCCAGATTAATAACGTGGCCATCCACCCCGATTTCCAGGGCCAGGGCCTGGGTGAGCTGACCATGCGTTACGTGCTGGACCGGCTTAGAGAAAACGGGGTTCGGTTTGTCTCGCTGGAAGTCCGGGTCAGCAACCACCGGGCGTTATCTCTCTACTGGAAACTGGGCTTTTCCATCCTGGGAGTGCGAAAGGAATATTACAGCCGCCCGGTGGAAGATGCCTATGTCATGGGCCTGATTCTGAGCTGAGCTGTTAATAGATAACCCGGACCAGGCACAAACCCCGGGCCGGGGCGCAGGGGCTGGAGAGTGTCCTTTTCTTCTGCTGGAACAGTTCGTCAATCTCCTCGGGCTTTAGCCGACCGCGCCCGACCATGATCAAGGTTCCAACAATCGTCCTGACCATGTACCGCAGAAAACCGTTGGCCTCGACGGTATAAACCAGCTCCTCTCCCAGGTTCTCCAACCGTGAAGAGAAGATTTTTCGGACCGGGTTGGGATACTGGCCCGAGGAAAAAGTGGAAAAATCGGCCTCTCGTTCGAAGCGACGGGCCGCTTCCTCCATGGCTGTGACGTCGAGCGGATAGGGATAGTGTAAAACATAACGATAATCAAAGGGACTGAGGATGGGCGAGGTCTTAATCCGGTAGCGGTAAACCTTGGACCGGGCCGATTTCCTGGCCTGAAAATTTGCCGGGACCCTTTCCACCCGCAAGATGCGGATGTCAAAGGGGAGCATGGCATTCAAGGCTCTCAGCAATTCGGCCTCACTCAGGCGGCAGTTAGCCCGAAAGTTAGCCACCTGACCCAGGGCGTGAACCCCGGCGTCGGTCCGGCCGGCCGCCTGCAGGCTGATTTTTTCACCCACAATTCTCATCAGGGCTTCTTCCAGCTTCCCCTGGATGGTTACCCGGCCCGGTTGCCGCTGCCAGCCGTGGTAATCGGTTCCGTCGTAAGAAATGGTCAGCTTGATATTTTCCAGGAGGGGCAGGTCGAGTAAAGGCTGGCTGCCGTTTTCCGAGGATGATTCAGATTCTTCCTCGTTGTCATTCAAATTATTATTGATTTCATCCACCTTCATGGCCGTCATCATTCCAGTCCTTCCAGCGCCAGGGCCACCGCTTCTTCCGGAGAACCGGCCGGGATGACGCCGGGAATTGACCAGGTATTCAAGCCAATAATCTTCTTGCCGAAAATCCGGGCGAAGGCAATCTCGCTCAGGGTGCCGTACTCTCCGTCTATGGCGATCACGGCTGCGGCATTCAACACTACCATGGAGTTCCGGTTGTAGCCGAGGCCCGTGGCCACTGGAATATCTATGTAGTCATTGGCTTGGCCCGGGTCCTGGCCCGGGAGAATACCCAGGCTCAAGCCGCCTCCGTCCCGGCAACCCCGGGCCGCCTCTTCCATTACTCCGCTGAGGCCGCCGCAAACCAGGATAGCTCCTCTTTCGGCCAGTAGCCGGCCGACGCGGTAAGCCAGTTTTAAGGATTCCAGGTCCGATTTGTTACCTCCTATTACGGCCACCCTTGGCCGGTGGCGAAAAGTCCTGTCAGCCAACTTTTTCTCCTCAAGGAAATGGAGTAGAGAGCAGCCCCTTCGGGCCTTTCAAAAAATATCACACCCCGGTAGTCTTTGCAATTTCCTGTTAGGTTTTTCAACTGTCGGGCCTGCTTATTGACTAAATTTATGTGGTATGCTAACAATAACCCTAATGGGGAGACCTAAGTAGATGGCTTATGTCAATTACGTCACCAAGAATATTGCCATAAAGATTGTCTATTATGGGCCGGGACTGAGCGGTAAAACCACCAACCTGAGGTACATATATTTCAAGCTGGAGCCAGCCTACCGGGGCGAATTGGTCTGCCTGGAGACGGAAACAGAAAGAACGTTTTTCTTTGACCTGCTGCCGATCAGGGCCGGACTCATCAGGGAGTTCAAGGTTCATTTTCAATTACTGACCGTTCCCGGCCAGGTCTTCTACGAGGCCTCCCGCAAGAGCGTCCTGAAGGGTGCCGACGGCATCGTTTTTGTGACCGATTCCCAATTGCCCCTCCTCGATGCCAACCTGGAAAGTTTTGACGGTCTGAGGAAAAACTGCTTGGAACACAATATCGACCTTAACCGCATTCCCCTGGTTTTCCAGTATAATAAAAGGGACCTGCCCAACCTGATTCCGGTCGAGACCTTTAATCGCCTGCTCAACCATCGCAACGCTCCCTACATTGAGGCCGAGGCCATCAACGGCCGGGGCGTGCTGGAGACTCTCAAGGAGATTGCCCGGCTGACGGTGCCGGTCGTCCGGGAGAGAGTGCTCGGTGAAAAAGAAAAAAAGGAAGAGGCTCCGGTCACCGAGGGCCAGGAATTTGCCCCGGCGGAAATCATAACCTCCCCGGCCCAGATTGAGGCTGCGGCCCCTTCGTCCGGTCGGAAAAAGGCTGCCCGCAAACAGCCCGAGGTCAAAATTGACTTTGTCCGGCCCGGGGATGAGACTCCCTTTCCCACCACCAAGATAAAGGTTCAATCGATTGAGGATATTGAACAAGAAATTGAACGACTCTCCAAGGAATTCGGCCTGACAGCCAAGAAAGAATAGCCTGAGAATTTTCCCGCCGGCCTGACGTCTTTTCTTCTGCGGCCATGCTTATCAGGATCCTCAGCGCCTCGCTCCATGGAATTGAAGCCTACCAGGTTGAGGTTGAGGTTGATATTTCTCCCGGCCTCCCGGCCTTTATCATCGTTGGCTTGCCCGATGCCGCTGTCCGGGAAAGCAAGGAGAGAGTCAGGGCGGCACTGCGCAACTGCGGCTTCGACTTCCCGGCCAAAAAAATTATCATCAACCTGGCCCCGGCCAGCCGGAAAAAAGAGGGGTCGGCCTTTGACCTGCCGATTGCCCTAGGTTTGCTGGCTTACCTGGGTCTGGTGCCGGCAGACAGGTTGTCCAGGTTCATTTTCGTCGGCGAACTCACCCTCGAAGGAAGTCTCAAAGCCATCAGGGGAGCCCTGCCCATTTCACTCCTGGCTAGCCGGAAAAAGCTCTCCGGCCTGGTCCTTCCAGGACGCAACGCCCGCGAGGCCTGCCTGGTAAGAGAAACGGCGGTCTATGCCGTCCATCACCTGCTTGAAGTCATTAAACTTCTCCGGGCTGACCAGGAGCTGAGACCATGTTCCTACAGTCTGGAGGAACTGCTCGATGAAGCTC
>JANLGB010000157.1 GCA_024653405.1 Candidatus Saccharicenans sp. | reverse complement strand
TCCACCGCCCGCTCGGCTTCGAGGATTTTCTCTTTTTCCAGGATTTTCTCCAGGGATTTCCCCTTGACGTATTCCATGACCATGAAGAAAACGTCTTTTTCTTTCTCCGCGGCCAGCACCCGGACGATATTAGGATGGTTCAAAGCGGCCTGCAGCCGCGGTTCTTTAAGCAGTTTGTACAGCTCCTGCGATTGCTTGTGCGGCACCTTGATGGCCACCTTGATATCCAGCCAGGTGTCCCGGGCCAGGTAGACCGAGCCGAACCCACCGCTGCCCAGGGATCTCAGGATTTCGTATTTGCCTACTTTCTGTCCCTGAAGAAACATGTCACCAGTTCCAGAAATGAGAAATCAGACTCAGGGCGGCCAGCACCGCCGTTTCCGTTCTCAGGACCCGGCAGCCGAGTGACAACCCCTGGAAACCAGCTCTGTCCATTATTTCTTTCTCTTCTTCCGCCCAGCCGCCTTCCGGCCCGACCAGGAGGTAAACCTCTCCGGCCCGGCCGCTTACCAGTATATCACGAAAATAGTGGCGACTATCTTCATCCAGATAAAATTTCAGACCCTCAACCTTCCTAGACAGAGCGTCTTCCAGTCGCAGCGGACCTCCGATTAGAGGCAGAAGACCACCCTTGCATTGCTTCAGTGCTTCCCGGGCGATTGTCTCCCAGCGCCGCAGCTTTCTCTCCAGCCGGTCGAGCGGCAGCCGCTGCGACCTTCTGGTCAGGAGCGGCTGGATTTCGGCCACCCCTAGCTCGGTCGCTTTTTGAACCACAAACTCAAAGGTGTCAGTCCTGGTCAGGCCGAGCCCCAGGATAACCCGGGTCTCAAGATTTTCCTGGACTGCCTGAAGCGGCCTAAGTTTGGTTCGGCTGGCCTGCACTTCTTCTACCTCGGCCAGGAGCCTCCAGCCCCGGCCATCGGTCAACCAGACCTTGTCGCCAGGTTTGACCCTGGCCACACGGGACAGGTGGTGATGTTCTTGTCCTTCCAGAAAAAAAATAGCCTCGTTATCAGGCAATATATCGATGAAAAACTGATTACTGGTCACGGTCCTCGCTTCCGGTTAGCTGCTGATATTTTTCCAGGATGGACCGGTCCACTTCCTCGAGTTTTTCCCCTCTTAATTCAGCCAGCCGGCTTAACAGGGCTTTCTGTTCCCGGTCCAGTCTTTGTGGGGTTTTAACCACAACCTGGACATAGAGATCGCCCCTCCGGTGACCGCCCAGTTCTCTTAACCCGGCACCCCGGAGCTTAAAGATTTCACCCGATTGCACCCCGGCCGGGATCTTTAGGATTTCATTACCTCCTCCGAGTAGCGGTATGGCTACCCTGGCCCCCAGGGCCGCCTGAGAAAAGCTCAGGTCTATCTGACAGTAAAGGTCCCGGCTTTTCCGCTCAAAGAAAGGATGTTTCCTGACCCTGATGATAACGTACAGGTCTCCCCGGCCCTGGCCTGGGTCCCCGGCTTCCCCTTCGCCTGAAATCCGCAGCCTGGTGCCGTCATCAACTCCGGCCGGAATCTTAACCTTCAGCTGCTTTTTCTGTTTAACCCGACCGGTGCCCTGGCATTCCTGGCAGGGGGTAGCGATTATTTCCCCCAACCCGTCGCAGTGGGAACAGGTCCGGGTGATGGTGAAAAAGCCCTGCTGGTAGCGGAGTTGCCCGCGTCCCTGGCAAGCCGGGCAGGTAGTTTTCCTGGTTCCCGGCCTCAACCTGGAACCCTGACAAACCGGGCAGAGTTCATGGCGGGTAATTTTCAGTTCCTTCTCTGTTCCAGCGGCCACTTCTTCCAGGGTTATCTGCAGTTCCAGGGCCAGGTCGCGGCCACGCTGGGCCCGCGGCCGGCGGGTTGCTTCCCCGCCGAAAAACTCAGAGAAGCTGAAGCCGAAGAGGTTCCCCAGAATATCCTCAAAATCCTGAAAAACCGAGGAGTCAAAACCGCGGAAGCCCTCATAGCCGTGTCCCTGCAAACCCTGATGGCCATAGCGGTCATAGATGGCCCGCTTTTCCGGGTCTATCAGAATACTATAGGCTTCGGCCGCCTCCTTGAATTTTTCCTCGGCTTCCTTGTTCCCGGGGTTGCGGTCTGGATGGTATTTGAGGGCCGCCTGGCGGTAAGCTTTTTTTATTTCCTCGGCTGTGGCCTGTCTGGAGAGGCCGAGCACTTCATAGTAATCCTTCTTCATCCCTGCTCCTCACCTCCTGCTGCCTCCGCTCGATTATTTCCTGCAGCTGTTCCGGCAGTAGACCGGCCGAAGGTTTGATTTCAATTTTCTGTTGCCGCCCGGTGCCGGTATCCCGGGCCGAAACTCTCAACAGGCCATCGGCGTCAATCTCAAAGGTGACATCTATCTGGGGCACCCCGGCCGGGGCCGGGTCAATCCCCACCAGGTCAAAGGTGGCCAGGGATTTATTATCTTTGGCCATCGGACTTTCACCCTGAAGCACATGTATCCGCACCCGCCTCTGGTTATTTTCCACGGTGGTAAAGGCCATGGTCTTGCGGGCCGGGATGGTGGTGTTGCGCTCGATGATTTTCTGGAACAGACCATTTTCCGTTTCAATCCCCAGCGAAAAGGGCGTGACATCGAGGAGCAGGACCAGGTCGCGTCCCTGCCCCTTGTTGATGCTGGCTTGAAGAGCCGCGCCCATGGCCACTATTTCATCGGGGTTGATCCTGGCGGCCGGCTGCCGCTGAAAATACTGGCTCACCATCTGTTTTACTAAGGGCATCCGGGTCTGACTGCCGACCAGTATAACTTCATCTATCCTGGAAACGTTCAGGTGAGCATCCTTGAGGGCCTGTTCGCAGATGAGCAGGGTCCTTTCTACCAGGTCTGCGGTCAGTTGTTCCAGGAAACTGCGGTTGATTTTTTTCCGGATATGAAGGGAACCGCGGTCAGTATTGCAGATAAAGGGGAGGCTGATCTCGGTTTCCGGGGTGAAGGATAGTTCCCGCTTGGCCTTTTCGGCCGCTTCTTTTATCCTCTGCAGGGCGAATTTATCCTGGCTGAGGTCAATTCCATGTTCCCGCTGAAACTCCTGCAGCAGCCAGGCCATAAGGCGGTTATCAAAATCATCGCCGCCCAGGAAAGTATCGCCGCTGGTAGACAGGATGTGAAACACACCGTCCTGAATTTCCAGGATGGTGACATCAAAGGTCCCCCCGCCCAGGTCATAGACCGCCACCCGGCCATTTTTCCGGGTGTTAAAGCCATAAGCCAGACTGGCCGCCGTCGGCTCATTGATGATTCGCAGAACTTTCAGACCGCAGATGGCGGCGGCATCCTTGGTAGCCTGGCGCTGGTGGTCGTTAAAATAGGCTGGTACAGTGATGATGGCCTCTTCCACGCTGGTCCCGAGGTAATTTTCGGCGCATTGCTTGAGATAGCCAAGGATGAAGGCCGAAATTTCCTGGGGGGTATACAGCTCGCCCCCGGCTTCGATCAGAATATCACCGTTAGGGGCTTCCAGCATTTTGTAGGGAAACTTAGTCCGCAGCTCGGCCATCTCTGGCGAGTCATATTTCTTGCCGATCAACCTCTTGACCGAATAGATTGTGTTTTCAGGATTGGTGATGGCCTGGCGCAGGGCCGGCAAACCCACCAGACGCTGGCCGGCGGCAAATGACACCACCGAGGGAGTGGTATTGCTGCCTTCCAGGTTGGGGATAACGGTGGGCGTCTGCCCGTTCATGTAAGCCACACAGGAATAGGTGGTTCCCAGGTCAATTCCGATTACTTCGGACATGCTCGGTTCTTCTTCGGTCAGTTCTTCTTCGGAATGATAACTTTTACCATAGTCGGCCGCAGAAGTCTATTGTGAATCAGGTAACCCTTCTGCAATTCTTCCATGACCTGCGGCTCACTGACCTCAGCCGATTCTTCCGAAGCCAGGGCATGATGCAGGCTGGGGTCAAACTTGTTGTCCTGGAGCTCGATGGGTCTCACCCCGTATTTCCTGATCAGGTTGAGCAGCATGCGGTAAATCAACTCCACTCCTTCGCGAAAGGTCTGGCCGTTGGTCTCGGCCTCGGCTGATTTCAGAGCTCGTTCAAAATTATCGATTATCGGCAGGGTATCGCGCAGCAGGTCGCTCAGGGCGTACTGGAAGAACTCTTCTTTGTCTCTTTCGGTTCTCTTCCTGACATTATCCAGCTCGGCCGCAGCCCTCAGGAATTTTTCTTTTAGCTCTTCTACAGCCTGCTTCAGCTGTTCCAGCTCTCGGTTCTTTTTTTCCAGCTCGGCCTGGAGCTTCTGGATTAATTCTTCAGGGGATGGCTCCTGGGCGGGAGGAGCGGAACAGGTCTGATCTTTTTCCTCTTTTTCTTGCTCCAGGTATTCTATCTCTTCCTGCTCGCTGACCTTGAAGATTGGTTCCGGCTGGCTCTCTTTTTCTTTGACCCTGATTCCCGATTTTTCCTGAAGGTGTTCGGCCTGGTCCTGGGTCTTTATGTTCTCGGTTTTTTCTTTATCGTTCTTTTTACCGCTCATAAGGCCACTCCTTTTTCCAGCGTAGTTATGGTCCTGGTCAGGCGCCGGGCAACATTATCCACCAGGGGTATAATCCGGTCATAAGGCAATCTCTTCGGCCCGATGATGCCCAGGGAACCCAGGATCTGGTTGCGATAACCGTAATGAGAAAGAATCAGCGAACAATCAGCTATTTCCGGCAGCTTCAACTCCGAGCCGATTATCACCTTAACTCTTTCCAGGCTGATCAGGTCGGACAGCAAGCGGGCCAAATTGGCCTTTTCCTCAAAATTCTGGAACAGGGACTTCAACTTGTTAAAATCGAACAGCTCGGCTTTCTCCAGCAACCGAGCCGTCCCCTGGAGGAAAATCTTGCCTTCTTCTTTTTCCAATGATGGATAGCTGCGGAGCAGGGCGATCAGCTTCTCCACCAGGTCTTCGTACCGCATTTTCAGCCGGGGAAGTTCCCGGAACAGATAATCCCGAACAAAAGCCAGGTTTTTGCCGCGGAAATTCTGGTTGATGTACTGGGCCGCCCGGTCCAGCTCGGCCTGGGTGAACAGGGTTTTGGTTTCAAAGATTTCGGTTTGCACCAGGTTAAAGGTGGAGACCAGGACTATCATCACCCGGTTGTCATTCAGCTTGACGAATTTAACCTGGTCAAAGGCCACCCGGGAAATATGGGGAGATATGACAAAGGCCAGGTTGTCGGAACTGCTGGCCAGCATCTGGCTTACCTGGAGCAACAGGCTGTCCAGCTCACCCGACTCGACGCTAAGTTCCTCCGAGTAGATTCTCAGGGCCGCAGGCGTGGACCTCAGGGTTTCTGAAAGCAGGTTATCGACATAGAACCTGATACCCTCATCCGTAGGTAACCGGCCGGCCGAAGTATGGGGTTGATAGAGGTATCCCTGCCTTTCCAGGCTGGCCATGG
>JANLGB010000156.1:2064-5418 GCA_024653405.1 Candidatus Saccharicenans sp. | reverse complement strand
AAGGGAAGTAAACTGAAAATAATTCCCAGCTGGCTGCCGCTGAAGCCTAGGTTGTTCTGGAGATAGGCTGACAGGACCGGGGCCCAGGATCCCCAGATGGCGTACTGAAGAAACATCATGACGCTCAAGCGGAACTTGACGTTCATCAGGCTACTCCTTTCAGTCAATTTGCATATTCCTCAACTTAAAGAGCAGGATATTTTTTTCCGCTTTTTTTGTCAAATTATTTGCTGGGACCAGGGCTGCAGTTACTGAAAATTCTTCTTGATATTTTTCCGGGCCTGTGTTAATAAAGTCAAAAAGGCAAAGGAGGCAGGCGATTCTGACGGCAATGGAAAAAAGAAGGGAAAAAAGACTCGACGAAGAGAACAAGGTCATAATCCATGTCATCCCGGAAAACGAACAGCAGGAAGAATCCTTCTATTCCTTTTCCCATGATATCTCGGTAGGCGGTTTGCGCCTGATGACCGACTCCCCCCTGCCGGTCAAAACCAGGGTCAGGCTGGAAATTGCCCTGACCGAGTCCAAAAAGCTGATTACCGGCATAGCCGAGGTGCGCTGGGTTAAGAGCCTGTTCGAGGATGAAGTTTTTGAAATGGGGCTGGAATTCGTAGAGCTGGATCCTCAGAGCCGGGTGCATCTGCTGGAGCACGTTTACCGCAAGGTTCTCTCGCGCTGAGTCCAAGAAATCAAGGCCGGGTCTGGTGGCCTGTGGCTGGCAGGGGCGTGGTAGCCTATCCTGGCGCATCTAGAGAGAAAAAGTAATGAAGTCAACTTCCCGTTTTTTAATCATAACTGCCATAATCTGGATTCTGTTGGCTGCGTCTGCGGCCGACCTTCTGGCCGAAAGCAAAAATTACTACTTTCCTGAACTGAGAGCTGAGCTATATATTCAACCGGATGGCTCTTTCCTGGTGGAGGAATACCTGACCTTTGAATTCCAGGGGCAATTTTCTTGGGCCTCACTGTGGGTGCCTCTCAGCGCCAGGAAGAACTGGAGGCAGGAAGTCAGCCTGGTTGATTTCAAGGTCAGAGACGAAAGCGGCCAGGAGCTGCCGCTGGTAACTTCGGTCGAGCCAGGGCAGTTCCGGGCCCGATGGAATTTTTCAGCCAGGAATGAGCGTAGAACATTCCATATATCCTACCGGGTTCTCAACGGGATTCTGAGTTACCCGGAAATTTCCGAGCTGTACTGGCAGATCATAGGTCCCGAAGTTGACCGACCGACAGCCCGGGCCGAGATTACAGTGCACCTACCGCAACCCGTGTCCAACCGTGAACAGTTGCTGGTATATGGTCACGGACCGCTTTCCGGACGGTCCGAGATAATCGACCAACAGACTGTGCGCTTTGAGGCCACCGACATCGCTGCCCATCAATATCTAGAAATCCGTCTGGCCTGGCCGGCCGGAATGGTGACTGGACTGCCGGCTGAAGGTCTCAGCCGGGAAAAAATAAAAGAGGAAGAAAACCGGTTCGTCCAGGAAACCATAGAGAGGGTCAGGCGGGCCCGGGAGAGTGAAGCCAGCAGGGTGGAGTTATTAAAGAAGGCGGGTCTGGCCTGGGTTTTCTGGCAAATAATAGGCCCGCTGCTGTGGCTGGGACTCTATTTTTATTTCTGGAAAAAAATTGGCCAGGACTATCGTTTTCCCGATATCCCTGAATATTTCCGGGAAATTCCTTCCGACCTGCCCCCGGCTCTGGTCCAGGTCCTGCGAAGGGAAGGAGAACGCCCGCTACCGGTGGCCTTTACCGCCACCGTCTTTGACCTGGCCACCAGGGGCTACCTGACGATTGAAGACGAGCAGGAAGAAAAGAAAACTTTATTTGGCTCCAAGGTCAAGACCCGGACGATTTTTCAGCTCAAGAAAGATTACCGGGAGGATACCCGCCTCCGCTCCTGGGAAAAAGAAGTGCCGGACTTGGTCTTCAACCAGGCTGGGATGAGCGGTCAGCCCGGCAGCCGGGTCAGCCTCGATCAGCTCCTTCATTACCTTAAAAAACATCCAGCCGACTACCAGCTGTGGTTCCGCAACTGGCAGAAAAAAATTTACCAGGAAGGCCGGGACCTCGGTTTCATCGAGCCCCAAAGCCGCCGGCTGAGCCAGGTATTTCTAATCATCAGTATCATCATCGCCAGCCTGACCTTCTCGCTGGTGTTATTCATCCTGACTTTAATCCTATCCCCGAAACTCAAGAGACGGCGGAAAGACTGGGCCCGGGAGAATGAACTGTGGAAGGCGCTGGACCGCTTTCTGGATGATTTTTCCGAGTTCCAGGAGATTCCGGCCGAGGCTTACAAGCTCTGGGATAAGTACCTGGTATTTGCCATACTTTTTGGCCAGGCCCGAAAGCTGGTAAAAGTCCTGCCCAGAATTCTGGGCGATGAGCGAGCTGTTCCGGCCGCCTGGATTGGAGGGAGCTACGCTCTCTCCAGCTTGAGCCAGGGGGTGGAGGCCATGGCCGCTACCATTTCTTCCATAGAAAGAGCCGCAACTTCCTTGAGTCAGGCCAGCACCCAGGCCGCTCATTATTCTTCAGGTGGAGGTGGCGGATTTAGCGGCGGTGGGGGAGGTGGCGGTGGCGGCGGTGGGGTGTCGGCCGGTTGATATTCCTCCGCATCGAGGCAGCTGGTTCTGATATCCCGATAGCCCAGTTACAGGATTCAGTGAGGAAAAAATCTTTCCGTGGTCTAAATATAAAATGAAAATCCGGGGAAAAGAATACTGTCGGGTGAAAAAAAGGCGGCTCTTAGGATTGTCGTTATTGGCCGCTTTGGTTTTTGGTCTTCTGTCTACTGTTGATTCCTGCCGTTCGGTTGATGAAAGCCAAATAATAAAAGACCTGCTGGCAAGGATAGTCAGCCTGGCCGAGAAAAAAGACCGGGATAGGATCCTGGCCTATCTCGGGCCCGGCTACCGGGATTTTGAGGGACGAGATGTGCCCGAAACCGGCCAGCTGCTCGATCATTATTTTCAGAATTATCAGGGAATAGCCATCCGTCTGCTAGATATTTACGTAGATATTAATAACGGCCAGGCTGAAGCCGGAGCTGATGTCTTGCTGTCCTCAGGCCCGCTGGAAGCCCTGAGAAAAATAGTTGGCCTGGTCGGGGTTTATTACCGCTTTGATTTTAGGCTGGAAAAAGAGAGCGGTGGCTGGAAAATCATTTATGCCACCTGGCGGGAGATTGATTCCGGGTCATTGCTGCCCGGCTCCCAGGTTATTCTAAAAAAAATTTTTCAGGATAAATCTTAAAAAGGAGATAGCGATGGAAGAAAAGAAAAAAAAGTTTGAGGAATTTAAGGTCAGCGGCTCCGAGATTCTGGAGAAGATCAAGGGAATACTCCGGGA
>JANLGB010000156.1:0-2054 GCA_024653405.1 Candidatus Saccharicenans sp. | reverse complement strand
GCAATCAGGGTGCCGACAATACCAACGGTCACGGGAATTTCCATGAAGGTAACGCTCGCCGCATCATCTTCAAGACTGAAGACGGCAAGACCTTCATGGAAATTCCCGTGACCGTTGGTATTGTCGGCACCCTGATTGCCCCGGTCTGGGCCGCTATCGGAGCCGTGGCCGCCCTGGCTTCCAACCTGACCATTGTGGTGGAGAGAGAGGAACGGGACAAGTAGCTGAGGCTAACATTTTTCTTGAATCGAGATGGCCAATCTGGTAAAGAAAGCCTGTCTATAAATTTATCTGGAGATAAAAATGAAAAATAAAGCTCTCCTTTTTTTCCTGAGTTTCAGCCTGTTGCTGGGGTTGCTGTCTTTTACTGGCCTGTCCCAGGCCCCAAAGAAACCGGTCCGGATTCAGAATACCCCGGCCGAGTTCAGGCTGAAGGCTTTTGAACAGCACCGGCAGCTACAGGCCAGTTCACCCCTTCACGGGTTGAAATGGCAATTTCTGGGTCCGGTCAATGTTAGCGGCCGTTGCACCGACGTGGCTGTGGTCATACCCCGGGGGAAAAGTTATACCATCTTCGTCGGCACTGCTTCCGGGGGTGTCTGGAAAACAGAGAATGAAGGCACCACCTGGGAGCCAATTTTTGAACGGGAACTTTCCAGCTCCATCGGGGATATTGCCCTGGCGCCTTTGGACCCGAGGATTATTTGGGTGGGCACAGGAGAAGCCAATATTTTTCGCAGTTCCCATCCCGGTAGCGGTCTCTATAAATCGGTGGATGGCGGGAAGACCTGGAAACATCAGGGTTTGACCGATACCAACACCATCGCCAGGATAGTCATTCACCCGGCTAATCCGGATGTGGTTTACGTGGCCGCTTCCGGCCATGAATGGACTTTCAATGAGGAGAGGGGAGTTTACAAAACCACTGACGGTGGGGCTACCTGGACCAAGGTCCTCTATGTCAACGACCAGACCGGAGCCATTGACCTGGCCCTGGACCCGACCAACCCGGAAACGGTCTATGCCGTTACCTGGCAGAGAATCAGAAAGAAATGGAATGACCCCAGAAACGAGCCCCATTATACGGGCAGCGGGATCTGGAAGTCCATCGACGGCGGCCGCAGCTGGAAGCAGATCAACCAGGGATTGCCCGAAGCCAGGTTCCGGGGACGAATCGGGATTGACCTCTGCTTGAAAAATCCAAAAGTCCTGTATGCCCTGGTAGATAATTATGAAATTGCCAGGGCCCCGAGCGAGGAAGAGAAAAACGATGCCTACGGATTGCCCAATACCGGGATCATAAAAGGGGCCACTGTTTACCGCTCTGACGATGGCGGCGAGACCTGGAAACTTACCGCCCCGCAGAGCGAGGAGATGAAAAGATACCTGGAAAACCATTCCGGCACCTACGGTTGGGTTTTCGGCCAGATCAGGGTCGACCCGAGCGACCCGGACCGGGTTTACATCATGGGGGTCCCGATGAGCGTTTCCTGGGACGGAGGCCGAACCTTTACCCGAGTGCCCAATTTGTATCACGTGGACCATCACGGCCTGTGGATAGACCCGGATAATTCCAACTATCTGGTCAACGTCAACGACGGCGGGATTGAGATTTCCTACGACGGCGGTCAGAACTGGAAAAATTCCAGACTGACGCTTCCGGTGTGCCAGTTTTTCAACCTTAATTATGACTTTGATACTCCTTTTCATGTCTATGGCTCGATGCAAGACCATGGCAGCTACCGGGCAGCGGTTGACCTCAGCCGGGGTCGAAATAATATCCGTCCGGTGGAGTTTGAAAGGGCCCCAGGCGGCGAGGGCTCTCACCACGCAATCGACCCGACCAATCCCAACCTGGTTTACTCCTGTGGTTTTTACGGGAACCTGACCAGGACCGACCTCAGCCGGAGCGGACCCGAACGCAGCAAACTGATAGTACCCCGGGTCTATCCGGATGAACCCAGGTTGCGCGGCCAGTGGCTGGCCCATTTCATCCTTTCTCCCCATAACCCCAACATCATCTATCACGGAATGCAGTATCTTTTCCGCTCCCT